>JBJKPJ010000222.1:0-6946 GCA_046706605.1 Bathyarchaeia archaeon
AAAACGCTGTACGCAGTATTGGCTATTTTAGCCGTTGCTGCTTTAATGTTAACTTAAATTCCATATGGTTTAGCACAAACTGCCAACGTAAAAGTAATCGATTACAGCTACTACATAGACAACACCGGCATCCTTGACGTGGTCGGCGTCGTGCAAAACCAAGGACCTAACTACATCGAATCAATAATGCTCATGGGCTCTGTTACTCCTCAAGACGGCTCAAGCCCAATAACTTCAGGCTGCAAAGTTTGGGCATCCTATTTAGGTCCAAACGAGAAAGCTCCCTTCTACATGGAGTTTTATCCACCCCAAACTGGAAATGGCTGGTACGGTTCAGGCGTCGGAGACATCCAAATCCAAGTCTATCAGGCAGACCCAGTCCAACAATACCATTACCAAGACCTCAACGTCATCAACACCAAAGCATCAATTGGCACAACCGCAGGCTTAAGCGGCGCCTACGTGGTTAACGGTGAAGTAGAAAACGTCGGCACCCAAACTGTCACAAACGTTAGTTTAACTGCCTCATTCTATAATTCAGCTGGCAAAGTCGTGGGAGTAGGATACACCAACTATCTTACCCCTCCAGACCTTGCTCCATCAGGAACTGTTTCATTCCAGATTGCAGCATTAGATCTAAACCAGACACTTATGCCAACTAACCAAAAAATTACCAGTTATATGCTTCGCGTAGAATCTGAATTGCCTATTCTCACAAGCAGCCAACCAATACTAACTCCTAACCCCGATGCCCAATACACGGCAACCCCCACACCAAGCTCAGGCGCACCAAACTCCAATGACCAAACACCCATCCCAGGCGTGGTTGACTCGTCATCAAACTCCAATGGCTCTGGCTCCAATCAAATAACCACCTATGCTGCTGTCGCTGCGGGTGCAGTTATTGTGGTGATTTTGGCGTATTTGGGTTTACGTTACCTGCAAAAGCCAAAGCTGTCAGCAAAAGAAGTTGCTAAGGCAAGGAAAAAATACACGTAATTGTGAAACCAAAAATTTTGTTTTTCTTATTTTTTTGTTTTTATCAACCCTCAAAAATGGTTAAACAAAAAATAACCTGCCTGTCATAGTATGTTATCGTTTAAATATTTCTTGTGTACAATGGTTCATTATGACTTTCAGACCTCAAACTAACCCGCGGCGGACTGGAAGCAGAAAAGTTTCCAAAAGTGCCCGCAGCAAAAAGGCAAAAGAGAAAAAGCAGCATCACGATGCCAAATACCTGATAGATGAAACCCCTGAAGTTACCGCAAACGATGTTGCCCAAAGAACCCTAAACAGCTTAACTAGATTAGGCAACCAAGTTTTTGCGTTATCTCCCTTTAGTCAGTACTTTGATGATTGGTTGCTGAATTTGCGTCAAGTGACATCAGAGTTTGAAACTAACCCAGCAATTGTCGTTGATGACCAATTCGCCAAAGAGCGTACGCAGGTCTTTTTAGACATAGAAGCGGCGCTTGCCCAAAACAGAGTTGCAGAAGCCGCCGTTAACGAGGAAGCCAAAGCCTTAACTGAAAATAACCATAAAATTGTGGAAGCCGACCAAGATTATGCCGAGAGGAGCCGAGAAAACAGTAACAAACGCAATAGCCAAGTCCAACAGCTTAGCAACAAAATCCGCCAGCTTGAAGAGGAATTGGCGGCTCAGCAGGAAATCAAATTGGGCTTTTTCAAATTCAAAGAAAAGAAACGGTTGCAAGAAAGAATCAGCCAACTTACCCACGATTTGACTGCGGCAAAAAACGAGCTGGAAGTCACCCTGCAAACCTTTACAGCGGAACAAGATAAACTCCACGACGCCTACATGAAACGCAAACAGGAACTAAACGAAACATCAGACCGCCTGCACAAAAAACTAGAAAAACTAGACACCGACACATCCACAGAGGCACGGCAAACAGCTTGCGCATTCCTCTTCGAGAGTATAAACGGGTTGCTTAAGAGGATGCCACCTACAAGCTAAAAGCCCGAATACTCATCCGTCTTTAAATCTCTTCAAACCGCTTTATTATTAGCCCAAGTGATCATGCAGCCGCATTGTCCATTTAGGCTGCTGAAAACCTCACTTTTTACCTGAATAATGCTGCGATAGCTCCAAGGGCAGGAGCCAAAAACAGCGAAAAAGCAAGATAAGCCTGTGCTTTCTGAATCTAACGCTTCAAGCAGTTCAGTGTAGGTTAAGCTGCCTTTCTTATTTAACAAACTAGAATTCTTCGCTTAGTTTGGTCTTTGAGGATTTTGTGAAGTGAATCATGTGAACCAATAAATTATTGTTGGAAGGTTACAATTTTAGGTTTTTTGACTAAAAAATTTGTCAAATTTGGATTTTGTTTTGGGGATTAGGCTCGCCGTTTATGAGGTTTTTAAGTGATTTAACCTCATTTCGCAACGCGCCCACTTCATTTTCTAAGGCAGCAGCTTTGGCGTCGGTCGTTTTTTTGAGTTCTTCAATTTCGGCAAGAAGATTCTTTTTTTCGGTTTCCAGAGCCCTTATTTTTTCCAATGTTGCTTTTAGGCTTGTACTCACCTAATTCACCCTGCGAGTAATAGATTGCTTTCAGCCTTTAAGACTTTGTGTGTCACATAACGTAAGACGAAAGTGTGCTATATTTTCAAAAAAACTAGTTTGCGGTGCCTCGTGAGAGATGCAGTTTTATATAGGGTTTTGTAAATTAAACATGACAATTTAGCTTGTATTGTTGGATTGTGTCTGAATGAGGAAGACGATATTCAAAAAGCTCGAAGCCCAAGGGCTGATTGCAAATTACAACCGTTTACGCAAGAATTTGCCGCCTAAGCTTCCCGACCGTGCGTTTATCTGGGATGAAACATTCAGAGAAGGTATCAAAGCACCCACTGTCTATTTGACCTACGTTGAGCAAGTGCGTTTGGCAAAGTTGATGGATGAATCAGGTGTCTCCATTATAAACGTGGGTTTTCCCGCGCTCTCTGAAGATGAAAAACGAGCAGTCAAACGCATCGTCAACGAATCATTCACCCACGCAAAGTTGACGGCTTCAGCTGAACCAAACAAAAATAGTGTCAACGCTTGCCTAGAATGCGGTATCAAAGACATAACCATAGAATCCCCTATCAACGGACTAAACCTCCAGTTCAAACTAAAACTTACCAAAGAGCAAGCGCTGCAAAGAATAGTTGAATCCATCGACTACTCCAAAAAACACGGGGCAACTGTAAACTTTGTCCTTATGGATGCAACTCGCACTCCGCTTGAAGATATTTTGCAGGTTTTTGAGGCAGCCGCTAATGCGGGGGCAGTTAGGCTTGGAGTAGCAGACAGCGTGGGCTTTATCCGCCCCTTGTCCATGCGGTATCTTATGTCACACATCCGCGATGGATTATCTGAAACCGTTAAAAAGAAAGCGGACCTATCCATCCACTGCCACAACGACTTCGGCTTAGCAACTGCCAATACCCTTGCCGCTATGGAGGAAGGTGTGGCGTATTTACATACATGCATCGCTGGGTTTGGTGAACGCGCAGGCATCGCGCCGTTTGAAGAAGTAGTTACCGCAGCTGAGTTACTCTACAACATCGACACAGGCATAGACATGGGTAAAATCTACCGTCTCGCCCAATCAGCCGAAAAAGCCTTCGCACTGCCCATCCAGTTCCATAAACCCATCATCGGCGAAAACATCTTCACCCACGAAGTAGAAAACGAAATTGAAGAGATGATGTCGCAACCGCTGGTGTTTGAGCCTTTCCCACCTGAAATTGTCGGTAGAGAAACCGCAATTTTTATCGGCAGAAACACAGGGCAAACGCTTATCCAGAGACTTTTGGAAAACGCAGGCATCCGTGCCTCTCCACGGCAGATGGATGAACTTTTCCGCCGCATCAAAGGACCCCAAGAAAGCCTCGACAAAGGCGAAGCCCAAATGACCTATTATCAAGTTAAAAAACTCATGAAAGAACTCCTCAAAGGCTTTACGATGGATGAGTTCTGGCGGTTGGTGGAGATGGTGACGCGGCAAAAACCCAAACTCCAGAAACCTACCAAAAAAACTGACACCGCAGACCAATTGTTATCTTAGTTGGCTTTTTATCTTATTAATTTCTTTTTTGCTTATTTTCTTTGGGTAATTGTAGATGGGTCCGCTGGGTTTTTCATTGTAGAAAGGGCGATTGCAGTTTGGACAGCCCGAGGTCTGGAAAGGTACTCCGCTTTCAATCTCTTTGTTTAATTCTTCGTTGGTTAACCCGTAAGTTTTGATTCTGCCTTTCGGAGTGAACTGCATATCCGTAAACCTTGTTTTTCCTTGAACAATTAGGTGTCGGGCAAGTTGAATCCGCCTATACGAAACAAGCTCGGGAGGCGCACGCTTTTCCAGCGTGGTGCCGTAGACAGGTGTGAACGCGAAAAGCGCAGGCAACACACCCATATCAACACACTTCTGAATGATATCAACGGCTTGTTTTTCGGTTTCGCCTAAGCCGACAATGAGGTGAGTGCTTACATTTCCTTCCCTGAAAACATCCAACGCTTGACTTAGACGGAGAAACTGGTTTTGCCAAGTGTAACTGCCACCTGCACCTTTGCCTTTAACTTTATCAAATAATGCCTCAGTAGCGGCATCCAACGCTATGCCAACTCTGTCAACCCCCGCCTCTGCTAAACCAACGATGTTCTCGCGGTTTTGGGGCTGACAAGAAACCGAAACTGCAACCTCTAGCCGTTTCTTTATCTCAGCTACAATAGCTTCCAAATCTCCAAAAACCTGCGGGTAATTTTGGGCTTGGATGCTTACACGACTGATTTTGTTTTTCTCTGCATCTTCTGTCAAAGCAGATAGCACTTCTAACGTTGGGAAGGTGGGCCAAGTGACTCGGCTGAGCAGTTCGATGTTGCTTTTACTGGCTTTGGCTTGGGGACAAAAACCACAGTTAGCTGTACACTTGCCCAGCTTGTAGGTCATTAAGTAAGCGGTGGTGGGCGGCGCATCTTGTTTGCCTTTGATGAGTCCAAGTGCCATGGCGGTGCCTATGGAAACCCGTATCTGCCGAGGTAAATCTGTTTGGTTGGGACTGTTTGGCGGCAAGGAATGCACCAAAATAAAATGGTCAAAACGCTATATTAGTTATGGGTTTTTCGTTGCCTCTGTATGCTGATTGCGCGGCTATATAGCGAAATCAAAAAGAAAACCACAAATGCATACTGCACAAAATCAAAAATTACCTGCAATGGAACAAGCAGTGTTAAAACCACGCCGATGTAGAGCGCGCTCCCAAGGTATTTGCCGACGGGATCATAGAGCTTTTTGAAAATGCGACTGGTTGCTAAAAACTGTAAGAAAGCTATAGCGATGAGCAGGGGTAGCCAAAACGGGTAAACTCCAATGACGCTGAAAAACGTGAAGATGGAAAACATTAAACAAAAATCTGCTGCTGAGTCAAAGTAAGTGCCAAAACACGTGACTGCGTCCAGTTTGCGGGCAAAGTAGCCATCTATGTAGTCAGTGGCAGCACAAAACGTAAGCAACCCCAAATAAGCATCAACATCGCCGAGATCATAGAGGTACAGGAATAGGGGTACCGCTACGATGCGTAGGGAACTGATGAGGGTTGGTAGGGTGACTTGGGGTTTCATTGTGTGCACGGGGTTTTGTGGGTGTTAGGTTTTAGAAATATAAAACACTACCGCATCAAGTTGGGTTGGTTCAGATGAGGTTAAGGGTTTGGTTGGCAAAACTTTATTATTCGACTGTGAAAATTTACACTCGGTTGCAAAAAGGTGCTTTGACCTTTTTGGAATTCGGGTCTGGGTGAAAGTTAAGTGGCGACATTAACAGATTACGGGTTCATCGAAAACACAATTTATGAAACTATAGTTTCAACCTACAACCCTGATGGTTCACCCAACGCAGCCCCTATGGGGGCAACCGTGCAAACCCCTCAAACTCTCACACTAACTATATACAACAACTCTAGGACTCACCGTAACCTAACCGCCCAAAAAGCCGCTGCCATTAACCTCACAGGCAACATAGAGCACTTCTACAAAACCACCTTCAAAGAAGCAAACCCAAACGGGCAACTTCCTAACGACTGGTTCCAAAAAATCGCCATGGTTGCCGCACCCAAGTTGCGGTCAGCAAACGCAACCATCGTAGTCACCGTAATCGGAATGTTGCCTGTTGATAATGGAAAAACCAAATTCGTTTGCCGCGTTGAGCATTTGGAAGGCGACGTATTGTATCCGCAAGCTTACTGCCGTGCGTTTGGGTTAACGCTTGAAGCCATAATTCACGCAACGCGTGTGAAACAGTTCGGTAAGGATGCTTCCCAACAAACGCGTATAGACAAGCTTTTGGTGCTTATCCAAAACTCTGACGGACTGGTGAGACGGGTGGCGCCAAACTCTGTTTACTCGATTGTTATGGCTGATTTGATGAAGCGACTTGATTCATGGAGGCTTGGACAATGAAAGTTTGGGTTAAAACTCCCGCGCGGCTTCATCTTGGATTAATCGACATGAACGGCGATTTAGGTAGACTATTTGGCGGGTTAGGCGTCGGAATCGACCATCCAAACGTCATCGTATTCTCCGAGAGCTCAGAAAACTACTCAATCCAAGGACAAGAAGTTGAGCTAGCAAACACCATAGCTCAACGCTTCTTCTCCACATATCACCTGCCACCTAAAGCCAACATAAACATTGAATCCGCGATTTCCCCGCATGTCGGATTAGGCTCAGGTACCCAACTATCCATCGCCATTTCTGTGGCTTTAGCAAAACTCTTCGACTTGAAAGCTTCTGTTCCCGAACTGGCTGTAGCAATGGGGCGGGCAAAACGAACCGCGGTAGGCACCACCATTTTCCAGCAGGGCGGGTTTGTGGTAGATGGAGGAAAAAACCAGATAACCCAAAGCTTCCCACCTGTAATTTACCGCCAACCCTTCCCCA
>JBJKPJ010000223.1:0-13650 GCA_046706605.1 Bathyarchaeia archaeon
GCTCACCTGTCCAGCCCGCTCCCGAAATGAAAAGATTGTCAACTCCGAAATCGGCGGCTTTTTTTAGCATGGCTTTTGCTTCGGCAGTTGTTAACTCATTAGGGTGAGGTTTGCCGTCGCCAAGCGAGAATGCGTGTTTGATGGGGTAGGCGCGAGTGCAGGACCAGATGAAGTGGTCTAGTTTTTTGCCGTGTTTTTCTGTTCCAAACTGTATCCTCTCGTTTGGATTTGACATTACTTTACTTCCTTGTGGCTTGGCTGAAGGACAATTTTGGTTGTGTCTTTTTTGTGACCAGGCGCTTCAGTCTGCCCGCACTTACGTAGCTCCAACAACTCGTGGGTTGCGTTAACTAAGGTGGGCAACTCTGAGGGGTGCTGAATGAATATTGCACCGTGTTTCTGCAATTCGGCAAACAGTGCGGCGGCTTTGCCGCCTGTAAAATCGCGATCTTGAATTGGAATTTCATTGATAACGTAGGTTTTAACTCCCTGCTTGACAGCATGAAGCGCTGCCTCCAAGTTGGAGAGGTTGCCAAATCCAAACGGCACCGAAGTTACCACAACAATAGCCGCGTGGTTTATCATATCCAAGTTTTCTTGTTCCATCTGTGGGGATATGTGGGAAAATGGTGCTTCGGTTACTGTGGGAACTTTGAGGAGTTCAGCGGTCTCGTAGTCAGTGTCCAGTTGGTTTAGGACACCGGCGGTTACTTTGTAGCCCTCGTCGACCAGTGCTTTCATTATGAGGGTGCCTGTGCCTGCGCCGCAGATGAGGTGAATTGCGCATTTGTGTCCTCCATTGGGTTTTTGGGGTGAAAGGGGCAGGATGTAGGGGGTGTTTGTTACGGGGCTTTTTTTGACGATGGCATCGACGTTAAAGACACTTTTTAGGTTCTCGCTTGTCAAAACTTGGTCAAGCGTACCAGCAGCAAAAACACGGGAGTTTTTAAGCAAAATTGCTGACGTGCAGTAGCGTCCTGCTAAATTCAAGTCGTGGATGACTGCCAAAACAATCATTTGGTCTTTGATGCAAAGTTCCCTAACTAAATCCATGATCTCCAGCTGGTTAATCATATCCAAGTGCGTCAAGGGTTCGTCAAGCAGCAGCACTTTTGGCTCCTGAGCGAGCGCGCGGGCAATGACAACACGCTGTTTTTCTCCGCCGCTAAGCTCATTTATCGGGCGGTCGGCTAGGTACCAAGTGTTGGTTTGGTTCATGGCATTGCGGACAATCTCCATATCTTTTTCAGATTCCATCTGGAACCGTTTCATGTGCGGGTTGCGCCCCATTAAAACGATGTCCAAGGCGGTGAAACTAAAGCCGATATTGCTTTCCTGCGGCACAACTGCCATGTGCTTAGCTAAGTCGATGCTCTTCATGGCGTAAATGTCGTTTTTATCTAAAAGTATTGCGCCTTTGTAGGGTTTGAGGGTGTGGCTTATGCTTTTTAGTAGGGTGGTTTTTCCTGAACCGTTAGGTCCAAGGATACCAACAAAGTCACCTTCCTTAACGGTTAAGCTTACATTCTCCAGTATCTTAACCGAGCCGTAACGGCATTCGACTCCATCGACCGTTAATAGCACCATGTTTTCTTTCTCCATTAAAGTGAATAGCTTGTCTTTCTTTTCCTAAGCAGATAAATAAAGAATGGGGTTCCAGCCAAAGCGGTGATTACTCCCACAGGAAGCTCTGAGGCACCTGTTGCCACTCTTGCCAGAGAATCGCACAGAATCAGGAATATGGCGCCTACAACTGTGGAGGTTGGCAACAGAATTCGGTGGTCAGGTCCAATTACAAGCCGTGTCATGTGAGGAATGATTAGCCCAACAAACCCTATTACGCCACTGATTGAGACAGCTGCCGCAGTTATCAGTGAACCCAAAAACAAAAGAATCATCCTGATTCTTTCGGTGTTTACACCTAAATGCTGCGCGGTGTCATCGCCCATAGCAAGCATGTTGAGGTCTTTTGTGAAGAAAAACGCAATCAAAATTCCCACCAAAACAAATGGAAACACCGAGAACACGCTAATCCAGGTGATATTGGTGAAGCCTCCAGCTATCCACGCCACAATGCCCAACAGTGCTTTTCCTGACCGCAATTCAAACACGGTTTGAAGCGCCAAAATGAATATGTTAACCACGATGCCTGAGAGCAAAAGAGTAGTTATGGGAACTTTGTTTCCTGTGCGTGATATGAAATAAACCAAAAACACCGTTAAGATTGCGCCTGCAAATGCTACCATCTGGAATATGCTTAACCCGAAGGTTGTTAGGGCAAGTGAACTGGCGTATATAGCGGCAAGAGTGTAGCCAAACGATGCTCCCGCTGAAGCACCCAACAAGTAGGAGTCAGCCATGGGATTACGGAATACGCCCTGATACATAACGCCAGCCGCAGCTAAGCCCCCGCCTACCAAAGCACCTGCAAGAATGCGAGGCAAGCGGATTTGCAGGATTATGGCTTCGTTAACTGGGTTTATTGCAGAGGTGTTTACGGCGCTGTTTACGAAGGGAATATGTTTTCCGAGTATTGCAAGAATTTCTGAGAAATTAATTGGAGCATACCCAATATTTAAACAGACAACAATGACAGCCACAAGCGCTGCTATCAAAAGCAGGAGAATTAGTCTCCATCTTGAGGAACGCCTCGAATATTTGTTTTCTACAGCGTCATTTGTCATAGTTGAACACAAAAAAAGGGTTAGGTGGAATTAAAAAGCTGTGGATAAAACGCAGCAGCTGCGACGGCAATGTTTTGTGCAATACGAGGTCCTGCTTCTGCAAAGAGGTCTCCGTCTACTATATCGACGCGATTGTTTTGAACGGCATTTATGGAACTCCAGCCTGGGCGGGCTTTAACTGCAGCGACACTGCCATAAAATGGTGTGTCGCCTGGATTTGCCATGTCTGTGGGTAGTAAGATGACATCGGGGTTTTTCTGCACTATGGTTTCTGAGCTTACTGTTGGATACTGGTCTGTATCGTTTTCGAAGATGTTTATTCCGCCTGCTCTAGTGATTACATCGTTTATGAAGGAGGTTGAACCAGCTGACATTAAGGGGTCATTCCAGACTTCATAGTAAACCAACGGCTTGGTCAAGTTTGCTGCGGCTATTGTGTCAGCGATTTGGTTAATTTGAGTATTTATGGAGTTTACAAGGTCAGTTGCGTTTTGCTCTGCACCTGTTGCTTCACCGACCAGAGTTATATCGTGGAGTACGCCGTTTACGCTATCGGGGTTGAGGACAAGAACGTTGAAGCCGAGTTGTCGCAGGGTAGTTACGTCTGGGTCGTTAATTGTAGTTGCAAGAATCAAATCTGGGTTTAGCGAGGCAATTGTTTCTTTGTTTGGTGTTGAGAACCCGCCTACACTGGTCATGTTGCCAGCTTCAATCCAAGCGGTAAAGTTGTATGGGTAATGGTCGTAATCTGTAACGCCGACCACTCTATTGCCGACTCCTATGGCGAAGAGGATTTGCGTGTTGCTTGGGGCAAGTGAGATAATACGTTGAGGAACAGCGGCGAGGGTTGTTGTGTAGCCTTCATCATCTACGGCCACTATGGTTTTTTCTGTATTGTTTTGGTTAGGAGTTGAGTAGTTGAGGTAAATGAATGTGGCGGATACAATTATTACGATGGTTATTATTGCTACGATTATTGTTGTGGTTTTATTCATTCCTTTTTTACACCCTTGTTTCATGGATGGATTATCCAGCCGTATATAAACTTTGGCAAAATTCACCCAACCCAACACCAAAAATACAAAACCGCACTGTAGTAGTCCAGCTACACCCACGCACATTTAAAACCATTACAAACCAACCAATAATAGCAGAGAAACACTTGATTGCATCTTCATTGGAGGTGAAACAGTTTATGGCAGAAGAAAAAGCAGGCAAACTAAAAGTCACTTTTGAAGTTGAAATAAACCAACCCATTATGGAATTGATAAAACAAAACATGGACGCGATGACGGACATTACTGCTTCAGGCATAGACGCATGGCGAAAAAACATGGGGGAAAGACGAAGATATGGTCACGGAATGGGTATGATGATACACCACAACCAAGAATAAGGCACCAACTAAAGGTAATCTTCGGTAAACGCTGGTTCATTTGCCACTGAAGCAACCACTTGTTGAGCAAATTCTTCCTGCTCTACCTCGCCTGAAATCGCTATCCAGCAGCTGCCTTCTCCGCCGCAAACGCCGCCAGCCGCAATCAAATCCACTTCCGCAGCCGTTAACGCCCGAAGCGCATCCAACTCCGTGAACACCTCACCTGGAACAGGCATTAAACGGTATCCCCCAGCGCCAGGAACATTTAGTTTATTTGCCAAGTCGGTTAGGTCGCTATCCACGCGTTTTTCCAAACCAACAGGAATAATTAGCTTAACTCGGCGCCCCACAATAGCTGGTAGAGCTAAACCTATGGTTCCTGCTTTGGGATGTCCAATTAAAATGGCAGCCTGCTTGCGGAGTAAATCAAGTGCATTTGCGCCTTTAAGAATAACATCGCCCTCCTTGAGGTCATCAACAACATCGATTAATGTTTTGCCTCGTTGCCAAACGCCCCTAACAATCACGACATCGCCGAGAAATTTGCTTTCGTCTGCGAGTCTCCCTTCGGAGGTTACGGTTTTTGCTGGAGGCATAGTTATGCCTCGGAAGAAGTGTTTTCGTGAAAAATCCTCTGCGATTTTGTAGGTTTTGAGGATTTCTTCAGCAACGTAGCCGTTGGTTGTTCCTGCCACAATTACGATGGTTGCGTTTTTGAGGGCTTTTTTGATAGCTGGATGGGTCGCTAGGGTTTTGGCAATTAGACGTTTACCCATTGAAGGGGTGATTAGGAACTGCTTCATCTTGTTGGCTCCTTTGGATTTAGGTGGGCAGTGGATTATAATAATTTATGGCTACCCTAAGATGGGTAGATTCTATTGCCGGAAAACCAGGTCAAAATTGCCAAGAATGGTCATTACAAAAGAAGACGAAAGAGATTTTTGGCCCTCTTTTCGCGAAACACAAAAAATAAAAAAGAAAATTTGTTAAATTTTAAAGATGCTCAAGCTTGCGCTTAGTATCTTCTTGGTGGTCTGCGTTTTGAGTAGCACTCTCGGCAGTAAACTGGTCTTGTACCGTCTGGTTTGAAAGGAACTTCACATTCTTTTCCGCAGTCAGCGCAAGTTGCCTTGTGCATCTCTTTGTTACCATACATTCGCTATTTCAACTCCTACTACTTTGGCTGTGCAATTTCTCGGGCACAGTACCAACTACCTTCACGGCGATGCTTATAAACAGAGTGCTTCAGCCCCTCCAAGAATACCAACCTAGAAGGGTCCAAAACATTCATTCAACTCCTTTTCTACCGAAAAAACCCAAAAAATGGTTTAAGTCTAAAACTGAGGAGCCATATTCATCGTCAAACTAATATAGTCAGCATGGCATATAGGATAGCACTCGGTCAATTACGAAAAGGGGAAAATGCGCTTGGAAGCAGTTTTTTCTCACAGCTGACCGTAACATGGAAGGGGAACATTGAGGCAGAAAAAATCAACATTAGGCGAGCATATAGCTCTGCTTTCCGTAAAATATAACATTTACCCTAACGAAGTCTTCCAAGCTCTAATCACAGCCAAAAACAACGAAAAAGCAGTCTGCGGCAATCTCACCGTAGAATACCGCGGCAAAGTAAAAAACGAGACCATCTTTCTAATAACCAAAGACAACAATGTCGTAGCCCAGTTCCGTGTCTCTGAAGAATTTCTTCAGCGCAAAGACAATCAGTTTGAAAGCTGGATGAGTACGGATAAAATCCGCAAAAAACTCGCCAAACAAAACACCGAATCCATTTACACCCAAATCCAGGATCTACGGGCAGGCATGAAAAAAGTTAACCTAAAAGCAGAAGTTCTAGAAATCCCCAAACCCTCACAAGTTCACACCCAATTCGGAAACACTGTTATGGTTGTCAACGCTTTGGTCGGCGACGACACAGGAAAAACCAAACTTTGCCTCTGGGAAGGACAAATCGACATAATTAGTGCCGGAGACAGCATAGAATTAAAGAACGCTCAAGTGTGTGTCTTTCGGGGCGAGCGGCAACTGCGCCTTGGCAAAAACGGCAGCCTAATTGTGTTACCAAACTCCAATGACAACAAAAAGCAGTTGGCAACGGCAACGGCCGAATAAAATAAGCATTCAGAAATTCACTTTTAAGGACCAGTGACGTTTCGCAAAGCAACCGCAGGAAGATACAGAATCAATGAACGCAATAGAAGCTACTTCCGACATTGTCGCACGGTTGCTGAGGACAAACGTAGGTATTGTGACGCCTACTGTGCTTTGACGCGGTTTATTTCTGGCTGAATGACAAAACAACCACGCATTCAGAGTGAATACAGACAAATAACGGTTGCGTTGACGGAATCTGCCGACCAAAAAATCGATTTAACACGAAAAATCCGACAGATATGACAGGTTGTCAGGATTAATTCCTTGTATAATCCGACATTAATTGTCAAAAATTATGGTCAAGAGACGGAAACCGCCTTGAAATAAGCTACACCGAGAACTGCGCAAACTCGCCCTCCTGAACGACCTAAAGATCTGCCAACTAACCAACCATACTAAGAATACCTTTCCAACTAAACAAAACTAAAAGTCCTGTTAAAACGCATAAAAATTTAACAAAACGCTATATGAGTTACATGTTTTTTAGCGCTGCAAAATTCACAATCCAACTCGTAAACAGCAAATTTTACAGCATTAAAAAATCATAAAATGGCTTTGCTGGGGCTCTGGATCAAATATTGAAGAAAGAGCGGAAAATGCAAAACGCTCCTTACGAAACTGTGGCTACCAGCATCGTGAAACCAAACCAGAGCCAACCCAGCCTCGACCTATGCATTAAAAAAAGAAAAGGGGCGTTTTTTTACGTTTGTTTCCAACTTAAGGTCGCTTAAGGGTTATAGCGGTCAAAACGCATTAAGCAGTAGTTAAATAGCTACTTTGATGCTTCGAGCGTTTCTGATTTTCAAATTTGATTTCCCCAAATTTAGTGAGTTTATAGTCAGACGCTTTTTATAGATGTGTGAAATATTGATTGGACAAGACGGGGGAAGTTACCTAATTGACTCTTATTGTTGATGATGCTGGCAGCGGCGATTTACTTTTCGGCGTTGTAGTGGGCGCCTATCACCCAGAGACTGGCGAATTCAAATACGACCTAATTGACGTCAGATTTTACCAAGATATCTTCCGAGAAAAAGAATACTTGCAGGAATCAAGCCGCGTAGTCCTCAAACTTGTTTCCCGCTTTGCCCTCAAACCCGACGAGGAAATCCACATTTGCCAAGGCTGCATCTTTGATGTTGCCGCTGAAGAACTCCAAAAAGTCTACGGAGAAGACCGCGTTAAACGAGTAAAAGTCGAAGGCGAACTCCAGCGGCTAGTGGAAATTGCCTATTTGGATGAAATCCGCAATTTAGGCTACGAGCCGTTGCCTGAACGGGAACAAAAACGGGGCAAAAGCTTCTTCCACATGATGCGCTGGCTCAAAGCCAACCCTGAAATGCTAAAATACGCCAAAACAGGTTGGCCTCGCCTAAAAAACTATCAGATGTTCAAAAAATTCCACGTCCAACCAACCTTCAAGGCCGTGTGCAGTGACTGCGGAACCGAATGTGTGGTGCCCTTTCAGCCTAAAGCAGAAAAACCAGTTTATTGCAAAAAATGCTGGTCCAACCACAAACCCAGCAAACCCAAGAAATACAAAAAAGTATCTCACTGACGGTAACTATGATGAATGTATTTTTCGATTTCAATGCCAACTGGTATGTTCTTTTGTTTGGTTTCCTTGCTGCATGGGCGCTTTTGATGTCTATCCGCAAAAAATGGCAAGTCAAACACGAAATAAAAGAACAACTGCTACTGGCAGTAGGCGGCATGGTTTCCCTTGGACTTATGGAGTTTTTTGCTGTCTCCACGGGGCTTTGGAACTACACACCAGGGAATTGGCCTGTAATTTTATGGCCAACCTACTTTGTCGCTATCCTGTTTGGCTACCAACTGCTCCGTTCCATTGAGGGGTTGCTGTTCCGTAGAAACCCAGTTATCCAGCCCAGCAGGCGCTAAATGTCTTGGGAGTTTAAGAAAAACCAAAAGTCCTCTACGCTAAAGATGCGCCGCAGCTCGAGGTATTCAGGTTTGAAGTTGCTGTTGTCGCCTGTAGATTCGCGAAAGTATCCGACGATGTGGGGGTAGTTGTTTTCTACTTCGGGGCTATCTATGAACTCGCATAGCTGAGTGTTTGGGGTGGGGTGGTTTAGGGTTTTGCTTGTTTTGATCTGGACGGCGTATTGGCGGTATTGGGTGGTTTGTTGTTTTGGTTGGATGATTATGATTTTGTTGATTTCTTGGAAGTGGAATTTTTTGGTTTGGTCGTTCTCGGCTGGCAAGTGTGGTCGTTTAGGTTATGGCTGTTTAGAGATTTAAGGTTTCTATTCGACTGATGTTTTTTTGTTGTTGTTTTGTCCATATTTTGTGGGCATTAATGGGCATTTGACGTCATTTATTGTGCTTTTTTCTTACGTTTGATTGCAAACTCTTAATTTGTATGAACACTTCTCAAAACCCTTTAAATCCAAAGCCGCCCTATCCACTCTACAGAGCACACAAATATGGAGGAAAATGGAATGTTGGATTTAGCAATACAAACCGTGGCGCTTGCAGGCTTGTTTGCCTCGCCCCTCATACTAATTGGGTATGCACGGTCCCGAGTCCGCCACGCCCTAAAAACCGCCATAAAGGAGGCGCAAGCATGTACAGTACCATAGTGCTGGATTGCCAGACCAAAACATCCACCCCCTGCTCGGAGGACTGCATCGCTTACAAAACCTGCACCATCCGCCAAAAAACCCGCTGACACTCGTGCGTATATACTTACATGTTACATAATTTTATAAGACAAAAAGTGGCATCCTAAACTTCCCAAAAGGAGGCGAAAAAAAGAAGTGTTAAGTAGAGATTGCGACGGATGTACTTCGCTGCACATGTGCAGTGAACGCTACCGCCGTGTGGTCAAAAACGAAAAAGTCTACTGCCCCGACGGAACCGCACACCTAGTAGACCAAAACTAAAACCCCACTCCCTTATTATTTTGTTAACCTAAAAGAAACACAAAAATCTCACAGTTCCCACATTACCTTCTACGTGACTAAATGGATAAATCAGACTACTTGCTTTGGAGCCGAAAATACGACAAAGCTTTTGGCTGGCAAGCCCAACGCGAACGGGAACTGGGCAGCAAATTCCGCAAAAACAAAGCCCTCACCACTAAAGACCTCGTCTCCGTGGTGGAGTGGAAATTCAAAAATGAACCCGACAAACTACAGCGCACCCAGGAGCTGGTAGCCCGCAACAGCGAAGAGAAAATCCACCGTATTACCGGCCAGATTTTGAGTCTGCCAACCGCCGACGACACCTACCGCGTCAACTGCCTAACCACTCTGGAAGGCATCAGTCCCGTGTTGGCAAGCGTGATACTTACGTTTTTTGACCCCCACAACTACGGCGTCTTCGAAGGCTCCATCTGGAAAGGGCTGTTGGGCAACCCCCCGCCTGGGCTTTACACGCCTCAGAACTATGTTCGTTTGCTGGCTGCATTGCGGAAAACCGCCAAAAAACACAACTTGGATGCCCGCGTCATCGACAAGGCCCTCTACAAGAAGAGCCTTGATGAAGCTAATTGATGAAAAAGCTTGGGAAGTGTGGATTATTGTTTGGTGTAGTCTTTTATAGGCGACAGCGGAATCGTTAAGGTTTCCAATACGCCTTCTATGAGGCGAATTTTGTCGCCAACGAAGTGCAGCGCGTTCTGGTTGGTGTCTGCTTCAAAGAGCACAGCAAAATCCCATTCCCCAAACACCTGATACGCCTCCTGAAGCTTGACACCCTCAATTGGTTGCGCTTCAAACTCCATCAGGGGGTCATAGATTTTAGCAGCCATGTTCGGGCTGATTTTAATGAATGCTAAATACTTGTTTTTGGAACTGGCCAACACAACCACCAAACAAACAAATGCGGCTACAAATATAAACAACTTTCCCAAACCGCTGCCACGCCAAAACGATATACACCAAACAGCCTCGACGAATCTGCCTGAAAGGCGATTTGGCAAAAGAGATATACCACAAGGTACCTATACAATTTTGAGGTTACATTTATGTCCTGGCAAATTTTAGATGAAACAACCCTAAATAAAATTAAACAGCAAAAAGCCTTCGAGGACGAAACTGCCAAACAACTCACACCCCTCTATGAAACCGCGATTAATCCGCTCATAAAACTCTACCTACACCGAATCATACTTGACACCCAAAAACACAGCGACACCTACCAGATGGTCATCGAACTCAACCAGACCGCCGTGATGGGCAAAGAAAGCGAAGAGCTGGGCACAGAAAAAATCAAAAGCCACATAACCGAAGAAGCCAAAATGCTCAAACTCACCCAAGAAATCCTCGACTCCGCCCAAAACCCAAAAATTAAACCCCTCCTCGAAGACATCCTTGACGACGAAAAACGCCACCACCGCGAACTACAAAAACTCTTAGAGCTACTTAAAAAAGAATCCGCCGAATGGGACGCCTACATCTACGACCTTATCACAGGCTTTCCCTAACCCACCTCTATTTTATTTTTTTAAACCTAAAATTTCTGGTCACTTTTTTCAGTCATACCAACTGTGAGGCGGTCATTTTAAATTTTCTTGCCTCTACTAAGCTGAGATACTGGGCTTAGTTCTGCTGATCAATGGCAGGCGTGATGCTGTCCGCGTGAACGGACAATCGCGATAGCAGCATCCTCAAGGACTTGTCAACAAAAAATGTGTATCCCAAACATGAAGAATTCGCCGCAAAAAATAGCGGATTGCAATGTTGAGGATTTTGGTGGTGATGCTTAAGCAACTAGCTTTTATGTTCAGGGTAAGGTTCACATATTTTGGAAAAATCAACTGCTGGATGGTTTGTTTGTTTTGGGGTTTGACAAGTTTTATATGGTTTCTGTTGGTTTATGTTATCTCCTAGGTAGACAATGGTATGGCTAGAGCTTTCTCTAAGTCTACTTCGGTTCGTAAAGATAAACTAAACTTGAATGCAAAAGGGCCATTCCCGAATAGTCAAGAACTCTACCATCTGCTGTTCACCAATATGATAGATGGTTTTGCGCTTTGCAAAATGATTTTTGACAAACAAAACAAACCCGTAGATTTTGTTTACATGGAAGTAAACCAGGCTTTTGAGAAAATCACTGGGCTAAAACGAGAACAGGTTATAGGCAAAAAAGTCACCCAAGCAATCCCAGGAATAAAGGAAGCTAACCCAGAGCTGTTTGATGTTTATGGCAGAGTTGCCCAAACTGGCAAGGGCGAACGATTCGAGGTATACTTTAAACCTTTAAGCCTGTGGCTGGCAATCAGCGTGTATTGCCCACAGAAGGGATATTTTGTTGCCGTTTTTGAGGACGTCACCATACGCAAACAGGAACAGGAGGCTTTGGTGGAGAATGAGAAACGGTTAAATCGAAGCCAAGAAATTGCGCACTTGGGAAGCTGGGAACTTGACCTGACACAGAACAAGCTTACTTGGTCTGACGAGGTTTACCGCATTTTCGGATTAAAGCCACAGGAGTTTGGCGCATCTTATGAGACTTTTTTGGATGTAGTGCATCCTGAGGATAGGGCAACTGTGGATGCGGCTTATTCTGGTTCACTACGCGAAGGAAAAAGCAGCTACGAAATTGAACATCGGGTGGTAAGAAAGTCCACTGGCGAGGTTCGGGTTGTAGAGGAAAAATGCGAACACATTCAGGATGATTCAGGAAAAATTGTCCGCTCTGTGGGCATGGTTCATGATGTGACCGAGCAGAAAAAAGCTGAGCAGGAACTTTGGCGAGCCAAAAACGATTGGGAACGCACCTTTGACAGTATTCCAGATTTCATAGCTATTTTGGATAATCAGCATAGAATTATGAGGGTTAACCGAGCTATGGCAGAACAGTTGGAGATGGCTCCAAAGCAGGCAATTGGATTGAACTGTTACAGGTGCGTTCATGGGGCGGATGGTCCTCCTGAATTTTGTCCCCATGCTCAAACAATTAGAGATGAAAAGGAACATATTGCTGAAGTGCATGAGCCACGACTCGGTGGAGATTTTTTGGTCAGCACCACTCCTCTTCGTGATGAAAGAGGCGTTATGGTTGGCTCTGTACATGTAGCTAGAAACATTACTGACCGCAAAAAAGACGAAAAAGCTATAATTAAACTCAATAGGCACCTAAGAGCTATCAGTAACAGTAACCAAGCGCTTATGCACGCAACAGATCAAAACAAATTAACCCGCGAAATTTGTAACATAATTGTCCATGATTGTGGTTACGCCCTTGTTTGGGTGGGAATTGCCTTAAATGATAAAACCAAAACAGTTCTCCCAGTAGCTTATGCAGGGTTTGACAAAAAATATGTTGACAGCCTGAAAATAACTTGGGCAGATAAACTGCGCGGACATGGACCCACAGGAACTGTTATTCGAACAGGGAAACCCTATATTTGCCGAAACATGTCCATGGATCCTAGTTTTAAGCCCTGGCGTAAGCACGCCGCCGAAAGAAATTTCACTGCATCGCTTGTCTTGCCACTGTTCACACTTGAAGGTGAAGTCTTTGGCGCTTTAAACATCTATAGTCAAGATATAGACCCGTTCTCTGAAGAAGAAATCAAGTTAATGACAGAACTCGCAAACGATTTTGCTTATGGCATTGAAATATTGAAGCTTCGTAAACAAAAAGAACAAGCAGCAGAGGCTTTGAGAAAACAAGCCGAGTTGATTGATTTAAGTCCTGATGCAATAATTGTAAAAAGGCTAGATGGAGCTATCACCTTTTGGAGTAAAGGCGCTGAAAAACTTTATGGCTGGGCAAAAGAGGAAGCATTGGGGAAATCTACAGAACTGCTACTTAGAGCTAGCTCTTCAGAATCTTATAAGGACATATTACGTAAACTTGAGGATGGGAAGCGTTGGTCAGGAGAGCTTACGCATTTTACCAAGGATAATAAAGAAGTTATTGTTCAAAGTTGTTGGCAGGGTAAATGCGATGAACAAGGGCATATCAAGGAAATTCTCGAATCCAATGTTGACATAACTGAACTTAAAAAAATACAAATCAAACTTGAAGAAACCGCTTGTCAATTGGAAGTATATGCTAATCAAATGGAAACTCTTGCAAATGAAAGAGCAAAACAACTTAGTCAATCAGAGAGACTAGCGACTATTGGTCAAACGGCAGGTATGGTTGGGCATGACATCCGCAATCCGCTGCAGGCAATTGTGGGTGAACTTTACTTGGCTAAAGATGAGCTTTATTCGCTATCTGATAATGATGCTAAGAAGAATCTGCATGAAAGCATCAAAAACATTGAGGAAAATCTCTATTACATAGATAAGATTGTGGGGGACTTGCAGGATTACACTAAACCTCTAAAGCCGACCAAAGAAAAAATTGACATAGCAAAAGTTATCGAGGATGCCTTGCTTGTGGTTGTTATCCCCAGCAATCTGCAGGTTTCCATATCTGTAACAGAAGGTTTTC
>JBJKPJ010000224.1:0-5490 GCA_046706605.1 Bathyarchaeia archaeon
TTAGCCAAACGTTGTTGGTTGGAAAAATTTTAAATACTATTTTTTTTCCACTTATGCGTAATACATTGGTTGCTTGCTTATGGTTAGTGAAGGAAAAGGGCGGCTATTCCGTAGAAAAGACGGCAAATACCTAGTTTACCTACCCAAAGACCTCGCCGAAGACAGCATGTTTCCCTTCAAAGGCGCTGATACAATTTTTGTTAAAGTAAGCTTTGAATTGGGCGACAGCAAACTGCTAATAGAGAAGTGGAATGGCGCTTAAGAAATTAAAATAAACCCCTAAACCAATTTGTAAGGTGGGTGCCGCTTTGTCTTCGCTTGAAAGCATTATGCAAAAAATAAAACAGGAACTTATGAACAAAAGCCTTCTTAAAGAGCAAACGCATGAAAGCATGCGTAAAGCTACCAGTCTCTCCAAACAGGCAATCCTGCTGGTTCATCAAAAACGCTTCACCGACGCACGAAAAATGGTCACCGAAGCCAAAGAAAAACTCCAAGCTCTCCAAGAACAAGCTAAACAAACCCCCGACGTGGTCTACGGCGGCATGTTAAGCGCGGCTTATCAAGAATACGCCGAAGCCAACATCTTTTTGACGCTGGTCACCGTGGAGCGGTTTGTGGAGCCTGAGGAGATTTTGGTGCCCTACGTTGATTACGTGCTGGGCTTAGCCGACGTTGTAGGTGAATACAGGCGGCTGGCACTTGACTACTTGCGTTTTGGCGAAGTGGAAAAGGGCGAAAAATGCCTTCAAACCATGGACCAAATCTTCATCCAGCTCCAAGCCCTAGATGAAGCTTACATGCTTGTCTCGGGGCTACGGCACAAATCAGATACTGCCCGAAAAATCATTGAAGCCACGCGTGGCGACATCACAATAGAAGTCCGCCGAAAAGCCCTTGAAGACCAACTCAAACGGTTCCAACTGCCAACCAAAACCACCCAAAAACGTAAACCCAAAAAGGTCAAAACATAAAATTGCCCAAATTGCCCAAAAACTTTTCCATAAAAAAGGCTCACCAAGCACAGGTTTACCTGTCAAAGCAGTTGATTTTAGAGGACAGCTTGCCACTCAAAATCAGAACCGTCGCGGGTGTGGATGTCGGCTACGTTGACGAGGTCGGCGTGGGCGCGGTGGCGGTTTTGGATTACGAGTCCTTAGAACCATTGGAGTCTTGGGTTGCAACTTGCCAAGTTAAGATGCCCTACGTTCCCACATTACTGTCGTTTCGGGAGATTCCGCCAGCGCTAGCAGCCATCCGAAAACTGCAAATCCAGCCCGACGTGTTTTTGGTCGACGCCCAAGGGTACGCGCATCCCTATCGATGCGGGTTTGCCAGCCACCTTGGTTTAGCTCTAAAAAAACTCACCATAGGCGTCGCCAAAAGCAGGCTAGTAGGCACGCCAACTGAAGTTGAGGGTAAAACCCTGCTGATTGATGCTGGGGAAGTTGTTGGAGAGGTAGTTACAACTAGAGCAGGCGTCAAACCCGTTTATGTCAGCATTGGAAACATGGTTTCTCTCCAAACCGCAACCAAAATCGTAAAACACTGCGCCAAAAGCCGGATTCCTGAACCGCTACGCTGGGCACATAATCTAGCAACAGAGGAAAGAACACGGCTTGCCAGAGGCAAACAAATATCTAAATGAACCAGAGATTAGTTTTGGCGAATATTATGGCAGAAGAGGTTTCGTTTTCTGACTTTGAAAAATTCGATTTCCGCATAGGAAAAATTATAGAAGCAACTCAAGTTTCAGACTCAAAAAAACTTATCAAACTCCAAGTTGATTTTGGCTCAGAAAAACGCCAAGCCATAGCGGGATTGCTAAAATACTACAAGCCAGAAGAGCTAGTGGGCAAAAAATGTGTTTTTCTGCTTAATTTGCAGCGCCGCATGATTGCTGGGTTGGAGTCGCAATGTATGATTTTGGCGGCGGAAGATGAGGCAGGCAGCGTTTCGGTATTGCAGCCTGAAAAAGACATTGGGGAAGGCAGCAAAATCGGCTAAATGGGTGCCGAACTCTGTTTTATTTGTTGGGGAAAGTTAAAAAAGTAATTAACACAAGTTATTGTACACTTATTGTGGAAGGAACTTCATGACACTTAACGAAGAATCAGTTATGTGGGTAGAAAAATATCGACCTAGAACCCTTGACGAAGTTGTAGGCTTAAAAGACGTGGTTGAAAGCCTAAAGGCTTTCATGAAAAACCCCAAAACCATGCCCCACCTCATGCTCGCCGGCATCCCCGGCACGGGAAAAACCACCATTGCCCTTTGCATCGCCCATGAGTTGTATGGGCAGAACTGGAAAAGCTTCACGCTTGAACTCAACGCCTCAGACGAACGCGGCATCGACACCGTCCGCGACCGCATCAAAGACTTTAGCCGCTACAGCCGTAGCGGCTTTGGAGAAATCCCCTTCGCCCTAATTATCCTAGACGAATGTGACCAGATGACTGGCCCTGCTCAGACAGCGTTGCGTCGAATCATGGAGACCAGCAGCCGAACCAGCCGCTTCATTTTGATATGTAACCAATCCAGCAAAATCATCGAACCCATCCAGAGCCGTTGCGCCATATTCCGCTTCAGCCGCCTAGACCTTCAAGCCATGAAAGAACACCTACAGAGCATTGCCAAAAAAGAACACGTCAACCTGCTACCCGAAGCCGCTGAACGTATCGTGGACTACGCTGAAGGCGATTTGCGTCACGCCATAAACGCGTTGCAGACCGCTTCCGCCTACAAAGAAGGCATTGTGGACGAGAAAACTGTGGCACTTGTCATCGGCGAAGCCAGCCCTATGCAGGTGCAAAAAATGATACGCAAAGCGCTTTACGGCGACTTTGTAGAAGCCCGCAAAACCATGTATGAAATCATGGGTTCGTTTGGGTTTTCAGGCAGCGAAATCATCCGTCAAATCCAGCGGGAAATCTTCAAGATGTCAGATTTGACGCCTGAACAGAAAGCTGACCTGTCAAACGTGATAGGTGAATACGATTACCGACTAACACAAGGCGCAAACAGCGATATCCAGCTAAGCGCGCTTTTGGCTCAGTTTGCCAAGTTTGGGAAAACGATAGAGGAAGGCTATGCAGCAAAATAATCTGCTCTGGGTAGAAAAGTATCGCCCCAAAAAAATTGATGAGGTCGTTGGTAACGAAGAAGCCAAAACACTTTTTTTGGGGTGGCTAAAAAACAAAAGACATACCAAAAAAGCTGTTCTGCTTTATGGTCCCGCTGGTGTAGGAAAAACCGCTTTGGTCAATGCTGCAGCCAGAGAATTCGGTTACAGCGTCATCGAGATGAACGCGAGCGACACCCGCTCAGAGAAAGCTATAAACGCCGTAGCCAAACCTGCCTCCAGTTATAAGGCACTGGACAACTTTTCAGGGCAAACCAAAACCGGCAGCGGCAACCTTTTGTTTTTGGATGAAGTTGATGGCATCGCAGGCAACGAAGACCGCGGCGGCGTGAGCGCCATCATAAAAATCGTCGAGCAATCGCTTGTTCCCGTGGTTATGGCGGCGAACGATCCTGACTTAAGCAAGCTGCGTCCACTCAAAAAGGTGTGTTTGCTGGTGCGTTTCCAACAGGTCCGTATTCCTCTTATTATTGTCTTGCTGCAGAAAATTTGCCTTTTAGAACACGTGAAAGCCGAGTTTGAAGCCTTGGAGCGGATAGCCCAAAACAGCAAAGGCGATGTGCGCTCCGCCGTAAACGACCTGCAGAGCCTAAGCGAACAAAACCACACATTGACCCTTCAAGACACCACCATGCTGACCTCCAGAAACAAAGACATCAACATGGATGAAACCCTGCGACTTTATTTCTCCGTAAAATCCATCGCTGAAGCATCCAGCCTGCTTAGCTACTCAAGCGTGGACTACGACAACCTGCTACTTTCTGTCAGCGACAACCTGCCTCGCCGATACCCCAACCCAGCGGAACTGGCAGCAGCGTACAACTTTGTTTCCCAAGCCGATGTTTTTAGAGGCAGAATCGGCACAGAAAGCTGGCACCTACTCAAGTACTTCTTTAACGAATTGTCACAGGCTGCCGCCGTAAACCCAAACTCTTACAAGCCATTCCAGTTCATCACACCCCCAATCCGAATCATCACCCTATTTTGGACCAAAGGCAAACGAAACATGCTGGAGGGAATTTGCGGAAAAATTGGTGCCCAATGCCACGTTTCCCACGAAATCGCCAAACATGAATTTGTCCCCTACATCAAACTGATACTGCAAAAACAAAAAACCGGCCCCCTTGTGGAATACTTCAAGTTCACACATGAAGAAGTGGATTTCTTAATAAAAATGGGAAGGTACTAAGGCATGGTGATTTTGAACAGGAAAGCATTCAAGCTTCCGCGTCTAGAGAAGGAAAAATTTGTTTCTCTGATGCGCTCGGGGTTAGAGTACGATCGCGACGAGGGCGTTTTCCGCATCAAAAGCTACGAAAACATCGAGAAAATCATGGAGGCAGTGGGCGTCATTTTAGGAAGTGAAGTGGTTTTTCTGCAAAGCTGCATTCGCTGCGGCAGAGACTTTTCCTGCAAAGAATGCAAATACGAAGAGAACTGCGCCACCAAAAACCTCCCGTTTAGCTGCGTTTGCCCCCAATGTCTGCGGGACAGAAAACAGTATGAAGAATACCTTCAAAAATTCTAACATCTATGCCTCTTGCGATTGGGCAGCCAATATTTTTTATATCTTCCTGACGCTAATGCTCCTATGGGAACTTGAGGGTGTTAAACGACAGAGAGGTCGTGGAAGGCTACATTAAAGCTTATGAAATAGGCAAACAAGATAACATCAACGCTTTTCTGCATCCTCAATACGTTTATTTTTTTTCTGGCGGCGCAACGTTGCCTCTTAGTGACAGGGTTAGGGATGAGTCGTTCTTTTTCTCGGCTTTTCTGACATAAACACTAGAGTTGAAGACAGAGTTGTTGAGGGCGATAAGGTTGCTTGACGTATAAAGATGCAGTGCACCCACAGGCAGCTACCAAGGTATCGCAGCCACAAACAGGTGCATAACCATAACGTACATGGAAATCCTCCAAATAGAATCAGAAAAGATCCTCAGAGAAGGGCAGAATTTGATTTTCTAAGAATATTCAACCAAATAAAATAGAACCCTCTCGTTTCAAAATGGTTTTGGTAGGCACAGTCACTTGTTATGATTACTTTTGGTGCGCTCTGATGGTGAACTGACTATTTATGCAAAAAACACGGTTTAACCCACATTGGAAGTGAACCCTAATGAACACCAAAATAATCGAGGCACAAGACCTCACCAAAATCTACAAAAAAGCCATCAAGGCGGTAGACAACATCTCTTTTAGCGTGGAGGAAGGGGAACTGTTTGGTTTTTTGGGTCCCAACGGCGCAGGAAAAACCACAACCATCAAAATGCTCACCACCCTTGCCACCATCACCGCAGGCAAAGCAACAGTCGCAGGCTACGATGTCTCCAGCAACCCTTCAG
>JBJKPJ010000225.1:0-4030 GCA_046706605.1 Bathyarchaeia archaeon
CCTTTCTCAACGGTTCAATATCAGTCCACAATTATTTTTTTAATCTGAATCAGAATAACCGAGATTGTGAAAACGGCTCTGTTGCAAAAATAAAAAATTGCATTTTTTACTCCTCGTAAGGCTCTGAAATTATTGATGCATGTTTGTAAGGCTTTTAAGGGCTATGGATTTTTGCAACAGAGCCACAATCTCGCCGCGAAAATGACGCCACTTAAAATCTGCAGGGTTGGTTGTGGATTCCATCTGCTCCTCTCCCCTTGAGTCTTTTCAGGGATTGTCACACGCTTTGCAGATTTTTGCAACAGAGCCCCCTTATCGCAGCCGGTGTCGACGAGAACCAGATCTATGAAGATTGGGCCTCTGGGAAAAGTGATGCCCGGCCTGGTTTGGATGCTGCTCTGAAGGCCATACGGGAAGGAGATGTCCTGATAGTCTGGAAACTTGATCGGCTTGGACGAAATCTCCGACACCTGGTCAATACAGTCCATGATCTGGCGGAGAGGGGGGTTGGATTTAAAGTCTTGTCCGGTCACGGTGCCTCGATCGACACCACAACTCCGGCTGGGAAACTTGTCTTTGGGATATTTGCGGCACTTGCAGAGTTTGAACGTGAGCTAATTTCAGAACGGACAAAAGCCGGGCTGGCATCAGCTCGCGCTTGGGGAAGGGCAGGGGGCGCGCCCTATAAAATGACGGCGGCCAAACTCCGTCTCGCCATGGCAGCTATGGGGCATCTGGAAACCAAGGTGGGGAGCTTATGTAACGAACTGGGGATCACCCGGCAAACTCTGTATAGACACGTTGCACCTGATGGCAGCCTGCGAGATGATGGGAGGAGATTGTTAGAGAGCTCCAAAGCTAATTTCTGACCGCGCAGCGTCCAATACTAGCGATCTGTTAGCTCTTACTTGCGTTGTCCTTACCCCTTGTGGGCGCGGAAGGAAAACTTCGATGGTTCTAATTTGAATAGCGTATCTGAGATTGGCAGAGAAGCAATATCGTGCTTCTCGTTGACAAGGCTCTCTCGGATTTGAAGGCAAAACCGTGTAAATGTCAAAATTCCCAATTCCTCCTCCAACGTATCACCACTAGCCCAGAAGTTAATGAGCTCTTCAATAACGGGTTTATGCCCACAGATGCAAATTCTGGCTTTTGCAGGTGTATCAAATGTCTCGAAATCTAGATGACAAAGAGGGTACCAGATGCTGTCCAGAAAATCCTTCACCTCGGAAGACTCTGTGGTATCTTTTTTTTTGATGGTAGAGATCGCCTGAAATCGCTGGGCGTCATTCTGCTTATCCAATGGCAGGTCTTCCAACCTGACTATCCCTGCGTTGTAATAATCAAACTTATTGATGCCCCGCCCCCTGAGAGAGAAAATCGAATCCTCTGGAATATGCTGCCAGCAATAAAGGATGAATTCACACTCGTAGGGTGTTGAACAATGCGGCCCAATATTTATGATCGGTTCATCTCCCTGTATAGCCTGTTTCAAGTTGGAGATAACTTCCGGCAATGCTTTCTGCCGATTCAGCACAAACCTTGTAATATCTTCTTTTTCGAACAACTGTTGTACGTCGATCTCTCCCCACCTGACGTACTGGTTATTGATATGAACTAAGAAAACCTTTGTAATAGATAGACCGGAATTGGTCACCACATAGTACTGAACAGCACCATCGTCATTGTTCGGGTCCTTAACCTTAGCACTCATTTTTACTTCATGAATTTCCCAGGCATCTCCCTTTTTGACTAGGATATCGGTCTTGATGAAAATCCCATCGAAAGCAAAAGACGCCTCGTAAATAATCTCGACTCCAGAGTCTATAAGCTTTTTAGTTTTGGCAACCTGTTCTGTTACAGACACCCCCTCAGAAGGCACTTCCGTTCCCCCCGGAAAAAGCTGCTGCGCTAACTTACCGACTTCATAACCCAAGGAAAACTTGGCTTCTAGATCTTGATTGAGAGATGTTTCAAAGACAGGAGGGTATTTGGAAAGATACAGAGCCTTAGGGCATTGGATACCCTTTAGGATAAAGGATTTACTCAACCCTGTTGAAGTATAGGTAGTCACGAGTACCTCAAATTATTATATCAACAATGTTTTCATAATGTTACCTCGTCATTCAAATAAAAAAATCACGAAACAACATATTTTCAAAAAAATAATAATATTTTCCAATTACCTTAACTCGAAAACACCATAACAGAAAGAAGAAGTTTTCTCTGCTTGTTCTTTCCTATGAACTTTAACCCTTAGCCATCGTGGGACTGAAACACAAAACAGTGTTTTGGTACAAAATGAAAAGAAAAACGGCCAAGGAATGTTTTTTTGAAAAGACGTTCGAGTGTACCAATAAACGTATGTTTTCTTGGTCTTATTTTTAAAATTTGGGTCACATATCCAAAATGATCAGTAGGTGAACCTCTCTGTCGAATTTTTCGTGATCCCAGCAGTGAATTCCAGAGGAATGCATATCTGTTATTCCTTAATTTTAATTCCTTTATTGTGTCTATACAGGCAGTGGAACTTGATAAATATACGCTAAACACATATCATATTTATGTGTTTAGCGGGGAAAAATTCAAAATTAAAACAATCAATCTTGATAATTATTCCAATAATACATATATAATGTATGTATAATGAAACTAATTATCAAGTAAATACATTATGAAACACGAAGTATTCTTCCGAAAGCATCCTGTCTTTACCGACGAAGAGTTCGTCCGCTATCTCTCCACGTTTGGCGAAATGGGTGCCAGAACTAAAGAGGCTTTGCTGAATTACCATAAGAAGACGGGACATGTTGTCCATATCCGGCAAGGATTATATGCAGTGGTACCGAGAGGGGCCGATCCTGTTTCTTACCCTGTCGATCCTGTTCTTGTAGCGGCAAAGCTGACCAAGGATGCGGTTCTTTCTCACCATACTGCCTTGGATATCCATGGCCATGCCTATTCCGTACGAGAATATCTTACATATTCAGCTCATCGAGCAGTAGCACAATTTCCCTTTCGGTCCTACGTCATAAAAGGTGTGACATTTTCACAAAAACTTTGTCGATTGGGAAAGGAAAAGTATGGGGTTGTCACGGTGGATCGTTCGGGTTTAGATATCCAGGTTACTTCCCTTGAGCGAACCTTGGTGGATGTTCTTGATCGGCCGGATCTTTCTGGAGGATGGGAAGAGATATGGCGCTCTCTGGAATCGGTTGAGTTTTTCGATCTAGAAAAGGTTGTTGAGTACAGCCTATTGCTTGGAAATTCCACGACCATAGCCAAGGTGGGATTTTTTTTGGAGCAGCATCAAGAACCTTTGATGGTCGAAGGTTCTTACCTTAACACATTGCGAGACCGTCGGCCTCGACAACCTCATTATATAGACAATACCAAACGACAACCGGGAAGATTGGTCCGAGACTGGAACCTAGTAATCCCGGATGCGGTATTAGAACGAAGATGGAGTGATGTCCTGTGAAAATTTCTTTTGATAGATTAACAGCCCAAGCAGAAGAAACCGGTTTCAGACTTGAGGTGCTTGAAAAAGTAGCCCATCTTCTAGGGCTCCTCAATTCTCTTGTCAGTCATCCTTCTTTAAAAGGCAAGCTGGCATTGAAAGGCGGCACGGCATTAAATCTGTTTATCTTTAACATACCCCGTCTTTCCGTAGACATCGACCTGAACTATGTGGGAGCCGCCAAGCGAGAGGAAATGCTTGCCGAACGGCCCAAGATCGAACAGGCAATTCAGGCGGTCTTTGCACGGGAAGAGTTTTCCGTCAGAAGGATGCCTGAAGAGCATGCCGGCGGCAAATGGTCCCTGCGGTATCAAAGTGCAATTGGACAATCCGCCAATCTTGAAGTAGATCTCAACTTCATGTTCCGCGTCCCTTTATGGCAGGTGAAAGTATCGGACTCTTTTCCTGTTGGAATTTGGGAAGCCACCGGTATACCGGTGATGGATATCCATGAACTGGCGGCTGGTAAGCTGGCTGCTCTGCTGGCTCGCAATCAAGCAAGAGACCTTT
>JBJKPJ010000226.1:0-3777 GCA_046706605.1 Bathyarchaeia archaeon
GCAAGCCACTCGACATCGACGTTAACATAAAAACAGTTGAAAAATTGGTTGTTGAGCAGGAACAGAAAATCCACAGTTACCTTTTGAGTTTGCCAAATATGCTGGATGATACGGTTCCGCTGGGCAAAGACTCAAACGACAACTTAGAAATCAAAACATGGGGCACAATCCCGCAGTTCAGTTTCCCGATAAAAAACCACATCGACTTAGCCTTAGACCTTGACCTGATCGACATGGAACGGGCAGGAAAAGTCGCAGGTGCAAGGTTTTTCTACCTAAAAAAAGACGTCGCAATGCTCGACATGGCGCTGATGAGTTTTGCCATGGAAACCTTGGTAGCAAGAGGCTACACGACTATTGTTCCGCCCTTTTTGATGAAGCGGGAAGCCTATGAAGGGGTAACTTCGCTTGGGGATTTTGAGGATGTTCTCTACAAGGTTGAAGGCGAAGACCTATACCTGATTGCCACTTCTGAGCATCCCATGGCAGCCATGTACATGAATGAAACCCTAAAAGAAGTCGACATGCCCGTCAAACTCGCGGGAGTCAGCACTTGTTTCCGTAAAGAAGCAGGAGCACACGGCAAAGACACACGTGGAATCTTCCGCACCCACCAATTCAACAAAATTGAACAATTCATCTTCTGCAAACCCGAAGATTCACCAAAACTCCACGAGGAGCTTTTGGAAAACGCTGAGGAAATCCTGCAGAAACTTGGGTTAGCCTACCGTCTTGTCAACGTCTGCACAGGCGACATTGGCACGGTGGCGGCTAAAAAATATGATATTGAGGCTTGGATGCCCGCGCAAAACGGCTACCGCGAAGTGGTCTCCTGCAGCAACTGCACAGACTATCAGGGCAGACGGCTGGGAATTAAGTACCGTGAAAAAGAAGGTGCTCCGCCAAAGGGCTTTGTGCATACCCTGAACTCAACTGCGATTGCTACGGGAAGAACGATTGTGGCGTTATTGGAGAATAATCAGAATCAGGATGGAAGTATAAATGTGCCTGAAGTTTTAAGAAAGTACATGGGGAACAGAGAAAAAATCGAGCGGAAACGGTAAAGCTTTTAATATTGCATTGAGTATTTTGTGGCACGCTTGGAGAAATAAGCTTGTCTTCCAAAAAAACAAAACATATTCGTGATAAATGGCGTGGAAAATCATGGTATATGGTTATTGCGCCATCGTTCTTTGGTAATATAGAGTTAGGTTCGATTCCTGCCCAAGAAGAAGAACAACTAGTCGGCAGAGTTGTCGAAGCAACCCTATATGACATAACAGGCGACTTTTCTCATCACTATCTGAAAATGTTCTTCCAAATCAATGAAGTTGATGGAAAAAGCGCCAGAACCCTGTTTAAAGGGCATGAATACTCACGAGATTTCCTACGTAGCCTAGTCCGAAGAAGAACCACAAAAGTTGACGGATTATTCAACTTACTCACAAAAGACAGTTACAAACTGCGGGTTTCAGTTTCCGCCTTAACTCTTTCACGCATAAAGACTTCGCAGGAAAAAATCATCCGCAACATGATGGAGAAAATCATCAAAGAAAAAGCCGCAGTACTTACCCTTGACCAATTCGTGCAAGAAATGGTTTTGGGCAAAATTGCCTCAGACATCTACAACCAAGCAAAACTTGTTGCGCCCCTAAGACATGTTGGCATACGCAAATCCAAACTCATTGCAGCTCCTAGCCCACAAATGCAGGCACAAGCAGCTCCAGCTCCAGTGGCAGCTGCAACTCCAACCTAAACCTTTCTTGTTTTCTGTTTTTTAACCGTAAAAGCTAAAGAGACGGCAAATCAGTATTTTCTATCTGGGAGACTGCAAGTTTTGACTAATACTGGTGTTCACCAAAAGGGAACCTTCAACCTGCAAAACGCCATAGACAACATTACATCTGACCCAAATTACCCTAAAGCTGGAGCCATCGCTGTTTTTGTGGGTGTTGTCCGTGGAGAAACCTTAGAGCAAAACAAAGAAAAAGTGGAAAAACTAACAATCGAAGCCTACGAAGAGCAAGCAGACAAAGTGCTCAAGAAAATAAGCCAAGACTTAACAGAAAAACCAGGAATAGTGAACGTTCAAATTCACCATTTGCTTGGCGAATTCCAAGTTGGCGACGACTTGGTTTACGTGGTCGTGGCAGGTGCACACCGAACCGACGTTTTCCCTGTTCTGCGTGAAGCTGTTGAACGTTACAAAAGTGAAGTGCCTGTTTTTAAAAAAGAACACATAATCACCAAGCAGAACAACTCAGCTGAATACTGGGTTTCCGAAAAAGAAAGTAATCACCCATAAAGTTGGTGTGACTGTTTTGATTGTGGCACTTGCTGGTGGAGTCGGTGCAGCCCGATTTTTGACAGGCTTAACCAAAATCGTGGACTCAAAAGATTTGGTGGTTATAGCTAACACTGGTGATGATATTGAACATTTTGGGCTGCATATTTCTCCCGACATCGACATTGTCTCTTACACGTTGGCGGGGTTAGTGGATGAGGAAAAGGGCTGGGGAATCAAAGGCGACACTTTTTACTGTCTTGGGATGCTTCAGAGGTTTGGCTGCGAAACTTGGTTTGGGCTTGGTGACCAAGATCTGGCTACCCACATTTACCGTACAAACCGCCTCCGTCAAGGCGCAACACTTAGCCAAATTACCATCGAATTCTGTAGTTCATTGGGGTTAAAGCTTAGGATTTTGCCCATGTCCAACGATAAGTTTGAAACAAAAATAAAAACCCCCAACGGCACCATCCACTTTGAAGAGTATCTAGTTAAACGGCAGGCGCAAGATTTGGTTTTAGGTGTGGAATTTGATGGTGCAGCTACTGCGAGGCCTTCAGAGGGTGTTTTGGAGGCAATTTTGGAGGCAGAAAAAATTGTAGTTTGCCCAAGCAACCCAGTTGTCAGCATAGGAACCATACTTACCGTTGATGGCATAAGAGATGCGCTGAAGCGGACAAACGCAAAAAAAATTGCCGTTACGCCTATTGTTTCAGGCTTGCCTGTTAAAGGTCCTGCTGACAAGATTATGCGTGGATTGAATTTGGAAGTTTCAGCGTTTGGGGTTGCTAAACTTTATTCGGATTTTTTGGATGGGTTTGTTTTGGATCACACTGATGCATTGCAAAAGGAGCGAATAGAAAAGTTGGGGCTTAAGGTTGTGGTCACTAACACGCTTATGACCTCGCTTGAACGCAAGGTTACGTTGGCACAGGCAGTTTTAGACTGTTAAACTTGTTTATAGAATAAGGTGTTCTCTATAGATTATTGGGGCATTCTAAATAGGGCAGATAGACCAAATATCTTTTGGCGTGCGTGCCATGCGGAACCGAAAATTAAAGAAAACAGCGTGCAAAAGCCGAAGAAGCATGGTACTTCATCCACGTTTAAATGAACGTGGCTAGAGGGGAAAACACTGAAAGAAAAAACAAATCATAAACAACAGGCGAAAGCCAAAAAGGCTGATCTTTTAGATTGGCTATTGGCAATTGACTTTGTTTAAACTAGTTGCCAACTGTGCTGTGGCAAGAAAACATAGCTAATGGACCTACTTGTGTCTCTAAATTTAGGCAAGGGTTATATCTGCAAGCTTGAATAAATGTTACTTGACAGGACGGATGGTGTAGGTGGAGAAAAAAAGTTACGATTGGTTTGAGCAGCGACGAAAAACCAGAGGTCTGGAATTAGCGCACGAACAAATAACAAAAGCCTTTGATACGGTAACGTGGCTGCATAAAGCAACCAAAAGTTTCTCAGAAAAAAACTTCAAG
>JBJKPJ010000227.1:0-6187 GCA_046706605.1 Bathyarchaeia archaeon
GGTTATAATGACGCTGCCAATGCGTTTTGCACCCATGATTTTGGCTACGTCAATAACACTGGTTGATTCATCAGCGGTAACAACCTCTTTAGTCATGTAGTCGTCTACCCTAACTGCAGTTTCAGGCACATCAGGTAAACTCTTCACCAAGTCTGAAGCGGTCACGATGCCCGCCAAAGTTCCAGCGTCAAATACGGCAAGTCTGCCCTTTTTGCTTATCATTTGTTTGGCGACTTCTTTTATTTTAGCTGAAGCTGGCACACCAGCCAATGGATAAGACATTGCGCCTTCGACGGTTTCGTCTTTTAAAAATAATCCAAACGCTATGATTTTGCTTAGCAAATCCCGTTCGGTAATTATGCCTACAGGCGTTTTGTATTTAAACACGATTAAGCTTCCGACATGGCGTTTGCCCATTATTCGGGCAACTTCATCAAGTGAAGCGTTGGGAGTTGTGGTTACAACTTCTTGGGTCATTAATTCTTTAGCTGCGCGGTAACGTGGCAAGTTACGTTTGTACTGTTCATAAGCGATATCAATTACGCCAGGCAACTTTCGTTTTATTTCTTCTTGAGGTGTTGCCAAAAAAAATCCCTCAAGATAAATAATGGTTGATTGGCTAATTTAACTTTCCACCGTTGCAGAGAAGTATTTCAGTGGGTTAACAACATTTTATTCATTTACCCTATAGGTTCAAGTTTGTTTATATATTGAGTTTCCAAACAAAAACCTAATAAATGGTTACTGCAATCGTTATTTTCCGACACGCAAATGATACCAAAATACTTCTTCTTCACAAAAGGAGTCGGCAAACATAAAGAGCAACTACAATCATTTGAATTGGCACTACGAGATGCAGGCATCCAAATGTGTAACCTCGTCAGCGTATCCAGCATTGTGCCACCCGGTTGCGAGCTAGTCACCCGCGAAAAGGGCTTAAAAATGATTCAACCAGGTGAAATCACCTTTGTGGTCATTGCACGAAACGCAACCAATGAACCGCACCGCCTTGTCGCCTCCAGTGTGGGCGTCGCGATTCCCTCGGGCAAAAACCAGTATGGCTACTTAAGCGAGCACCACAGCTTTGGACAAACCGATGAAACCGCAGGGGACTATGCGGAAGACTTAGCAGCAACGATGCTTGCCACAACCATGGGCATCCAATTTGACCCTGAAACCGCTTGGGATGAACGCAAAAAAATCTTTAAAACCACAGGGCTAATAATCAAAACAGCTAACGTAACGCAATCTGCCTCAGGCGACAAAAACGGTTTATGGACCACCACTGTTGCAGCAGCAGAGTTTGTGCCGCCCGAAAACGGCAACATCCCTAACAAAGAATAGCCATAATAGTTTCTTTAAACCTGTTTTTTCTTCCTTTATATTGCTGCTTTATTTAAGGGGCTTAGATTTTCCAACACAATTACCAGCAGGGTAAGGTGAGTTGAAGAAGGATTCCAGCTTAGAGTTTTCCTGTTTTTTTAACACTTCAGCGCAGACTTTTGGGTCAAGCGCCTTAAACTCCAGCCCAAGCGTAACCATCAGCCGTTGCACATCTTTGCCAAGGCTTGGCGCAACCAAAACAGCGCGGACTTCACGGTTAATTTTGGCTTTGATGGGTTCAATGTATTTTGCAAGCTGCAGGGCGTTGTCTTTGCTAGCTGTTTTGCGCTTAACTTCGACGATAACGAGTTTGCCGTTTTTGTCTTCCCCATAAATGTCCACAAACCCAGGCTCTACATGTTTTTCCCAGCTAACCGGCTTAAACCCCTCCTCAAGCAACTCAGGCTTTAGCAAGATTGCACGGTGCATATCATGTTCGCTTGCATTCAAAATAAACTCGCCAGAATCCAGCAGATTAAGCGAAGAAACCACATAGATATCGCTGAAAACTACGCGTACGTTTTCACGTGGCTTTTGTCGGACACCATGCACTTCCAACTCGCCATCTTTAACCTGCACATGGAAAACGCTGCCTGAGGGCTGCCAGTTTACAGGTTCATAGCCAACTGGACGATGTACAAGTAGCGACCCATCAGATTTAACAATCAAAAGTCGCTCGCCTGGTTCAAGCGTGGATTTTGCCCGTCCAACATAATGTACATGGCATGTTCCCGCAACAATCAGGGTTCTTCTTTGACTAAATGCCTTTGCAATCAGCTCTGCAGCTTCTGTTAAGGTTGGTTGGGTTAAGACAGCGAGTTTCTTGTTTTCTTGCATAGGTTGTAGCCAACTATTTTAGGTAGAATCAAGGTACATAAGATTTCTTGAAGGCAACCACCAGATGGCTTGGAAACACAAAACCAAAGTCATGAAAAGCTACAACATAACCGCAGAAATCTACAACGAACGCTACGCACAAGAACAAAACGCAAAATACAAAAAAACCCTCCAAAACATCGACATTGCCGGCGGGGCGGTTTTGGATATGGGTTGCGGTTCAGGGCTGTTTTTCCCAGTTGCAGCGCTATTGGCAGCAGTGGTTGTGGGTGCGGACATTTCCCGTAAATTGCTACAAAAAGCAAAACAGCAAGCCAAAACATTTCCAAACGCCTTTGTTGTATTGGCAGACGCAGACCACTTGCCCTTCAAAGACCACTTTTTTGATGACGTTTTTTCTTTCACGGTTCTGCAAAACATGCCTAAACCGTCGGCAACAATTCAGGAAATGGTGCGTATTGCCAAAATTGAGGGGAAAGTTGCGGTAACTGGACTCAAAAAAGCGTTTGCACTGGACAAGTTTATGGATGTGCTAGAAGATTCAGGCTTGCAGGTCTCTGTGTTTGTGGACGATAACGACATCAACTGCTATATTGCTGTGTTAGCCGCGAAAGCTTGAAAGCGGTAAAAGGTTATTCGTATTGGTCTTCTTCTGATGACAACTCGGAATCAACGGGTTCTGCTTCTGCCTCAATTTCCTCAGCTTCAGCTTTCCGTTTTTCCGCCGACAGCAACATCTCGATCAGAGCTTTCTCGTCCACTTCGGCTCTTGTCCGCCAATCCAAAAACATCTGCCCCTTGTCATCTTGAATTAGGTAGCCGTAGCGGATGTATCTGTCAAGGTTTAAGCCGATTTTCCAGTTGGGCATTTTTTCGGCAAGCAGTTTTTCGATGTCTTTTCTTGCGGCTTGCCCTTTTTTGCTTATGATGTAGCTGACGGTTATGGCTAAGCCTGCTAAATCGTCAATGCGCCAACCCATCAATTTGTCTTTGGATATAGAGCCTTTGGAGAGGGCAACAAAAAAGCGGGCTTTATCCAGCTCATCTACTGTTGGTTTTTGCGGGGTTTTTTCTTCTTCAAAAACCACCTTAACCTCCAAATTCAGAGGCTCTAAATAATCTTGCATTAAATCAATGACCTTAGGATAATCTGCGCCTATGGCTTTGTGGAGTTCCCAGCCTTTAACGCCGGGTTTTTGGTGTCGCTTGTAGAAGAGAATCTGGGTTGCCTTTTTGATTTTGCTCGCGTAAACGCCTTTCTTTTTTGCGCTCAAATTTCTTCGCCTCTTCTCCATTTCTGCCAATCCGCAACTGAAACCGCAATGGGAACAGAGGTTGCCTGTTTGGTTAGAGCTTGTTTTCGGGGGGCTTCAAAGGGCACAATAAACACGGTTTCTTCTAATCGGTCAATCTCCAAAGTAGCGTAGCCATATGTTACTAGAAAACTGGTTAAAAACGCACGCTGCACGGTTTTCTCAAAGGTGGCTGCGCCGATAAAATCCCAATAAGCGATTTTTCCATCACTGCCTTTTTCGGCAGTTTTGGTTTTGAGTTCCTGCCAGTAGGTTTCCAGTTCCTCGGAAAATTCCCTTTCGCTAAGCACACGTTGCTTTACAAGTTCATCGCGGCTAACAGATCCTATCGCGACTTTGGAAACGTCAATCTCTCTCCATCGGTCACCTATCGGCGCCAACGCTTCCCAATACAGCAAGCCTTGGGCCAAACTGTAAAGGCTAAGCTTTTCAAACTCAACCAGCGGACTCCACACAGAAAGAAAAATGTCCACCATGCTCTGCCTGCTGGTTCGGAGGATTTTTTCCTCCAGCAAAAATGGGTCAGTGTAGAGTGAACTTGAACGTTGCTTTACCCATTCACTTTGGATTTTGATTACGCTGGCAAGGTGGTGAAGTGCTTCGGCGTCAAGTTTGAGTTCCTCAGGGTTTTGCCAGTTTGGAAAATATTCTTTGACAACACCTAGTATTTCGTCTATGTTGAGTGCGAAAGGTTCAGCTGTGTGATTTTCGATGGCTAGGCACATTTCGATTATGCGTTCCAGTTTTTCTTTGCCTATTTTCTTGTCGTATTTTAGTGTTTGCATTAGGCGACCTCCCGCACCACTGATTTGCCTTCAAGATTCTGAACTGTAATCACGTTGGCGTCTTGCTGGGCAAAAGTGATTTGGCTCGGAGTAATCACCACGTACTGAGCGCTGGCGTCTTTAATCATTGCCAACAGCACTTTAGCTATCATTTCACGGTTTTTGGGATCCATATGAATGTCATATTCGTCAACTGCTCGGAAAGGTGACCTTACGTGTTGCTGAAGCGCCAACAAAAACCCCATCGTTGCTGTAGTACGTTCGCCGCCGCTTTGGGTGTAAGCATCAAGCGCCACTGGTTTGCTGCCTTTGAAACCTACATAAATCTCCAAACCAGCGGTCTCGATGTCTTGCGGATTTGACAGCTTCACTTCTCCGGATGCAAAGGTTTGGCTCATGATTTTTTGGTACTCTACATTTACCCGTTCAAGCAAACTCTCCATTACATTGCGCCATGAAAGCATGCGGGTTTTTACTTCTTCAAGGGTTTTCTCGCGGTTCTCAGCAACCAACTGCATCTTTTCTTTAAGCTCCAAGTACAGTTTGCTGTAGGATTCGTATTGCCGCTCAATTTCCTCAGAAACACCCGCAAGCGCCGCAAGGTGGCCATCAGTCAAGCCAATTTCGTCCTGAATCTCAGAACTGCTCTTCAAAACCGCTATGCGTTCACCCAACGCGTTGGCTTTTGAAATAGCGACGTTGAGGGTTTCTTGGGCGTCTTTTAGCTGTTTTTCGATAGTTTTCATTTCAGCAAAGGCATTTGTCCGCTTAAACTCCAGCAAAGCCAAACTGACCCGTTTTTCGAGAGCTTCAGCGGAGATTTTATCAGAGGAACCTTCCAACGTGGACATTTCTGTATGGTTTTGTTGGATTTGTTGGTTTGCGCTTGCGATTTGAGCTTTGGCGGTTTCAAGCATGGTTTGGAAGTTTTGGATTCGCAACAATTTAAACTGGTCTTTGCTGGGCAACCCCTCGATGGCTTCAACGTCACTTTGCAGTTGTTCAAGTAAAGACTGGATTGATTTATTTTGGGCAATTTGCCGCTCCAAACCCAAACGCTGATCAAAAACTTTTTTGACTTGAGTTTTGAGAGTTTGCTGCCGAATTTGTTGCTCATCAATTTGGCTTATTAGATCTTGGTGTTCATTTTCAATTTTGCCGATTGCTTGCTGGTTTTTGTTAACCTTCGTTTGTAAATCCCTGACAGTGCATTCGCGTCGCTCAACGTCTGCCCAAACCAGTTCACGGTCCAAAAACCGCCGCTTAAGCTGCAACTGCTTTTTTTCTTGGAACTTCTCGTATTGGTCACGCCAATAGTTGAGAGTTTGCTCGGCTTGCTCTAGCAGTTTTCCCACAGATTCTTCTTGGCTGAGGATGCGAGTTAGTTTGGTTTTAGCTTGCACCACGTTTTCACGGAACGGCGCCAAACCCACCGCGGCTTCCATCATCCGCAGTTTCTCAACGTTGCTAAGAATACTGAATTGCTCAACCATGTTTTGGTGCATGATGATTAGCATGTTGTTTGGGTCTACACCGAATTTTCCCAGCAGCCGCTCAATGTCTTGCTTTGTGGCAACGCGGTTTTCCAGTTCAAAGAAGTATTTGCCGTCCCTACGCAGAACACGAGTCAAAAACAGCTGGTCTTTGCCATATTTTGCCACTGGACGCTTGTTTCCCTGTTTGCTGTTGTCTAAGATGAGGGTGACTCTGGCTTGGTCTTGTCCCCAACGAATTAAATCGCTGAGTTTACGGCTACGTTCCGTGTAAGTTTGCCCTAAACCGACTGATACAGCAAGAAGTAGGCTGGATTTTCCTGCGCCGTTTGGTCCACCGATAATGTTTACGCCTTGTTTTAGCGGAACTCGAGCA
>JBJKPJ010000228.1:0-3540 GCA_046706605.1 Bathyarchaeia archaeon
TTAGCACTATCACCTTGCGCATAACCTAAGGTTTCTCCGTCGATTTGTACTAAGGCGATTCTTCCAATTTGGGGAGTTATATTTGTCATTTTGTTTATTCAACTCCTATTTTGATTACCGTTAAGCGATTTTGAAATTCGAAATATACAACAAGATTAGAAATGACCTGCGCTCCGAAAACAGACTTAGCCATTTTAGAAATTGTGTTATTTCCACGTGTTAGAAATTTTGGCGTCAGTGGGCACTTACCAAAAACTTATAAGGCGATCGATTGTTGGGGGGGTATAAGGCAAGAGGTCTTTTTAAAAGATTCTTGCCTTAACCACTAAGGGAGAAAACAAAAAATGCAAAAAAGTAAAGGTAAGACTATGGCTATTTTAATTGCCATACTTTTAGCAACTTCAATCTCTACTTCAATTGCGCTACTACCAACTACTAGTGCCCACACCCCTCCATGGCAAATCCAGACAAGCTGCTTTGTTCACGCTGCACCTGACCCCGTTGGAATCGGACAAACTGTAACTGTGGGCTTTTGGATCAATGAACCACCACCGACTGCAGGCACAATTTACGGCGACCGATATGGAAACATGACTGTAAAAGTCACCAAACCCGACGGAACAACCGAAACCCTAGGACCATTCACATCTGACGACACAGGCGGAACATTCACCCTATACACCCCAACACAACTCGGCACCTACACATTCCAAATGTTCTTTGCCGGTTGGACGCTGTCAAACACCAACCCTAACCCCAACCAACCACCATCAGTGTTCGCAGGTGACGTATTTTTGCCCAGCACCAGCAAACCAGTAACCCTAACAGTACAGCAAGACCCTGTTGGAGGAGTTGTCTCTGCTCCGCTACCAACAAGCTACTGGCAAACACCAATAAACGCAATGAACGTTCACAACTGGTACACACTTGCAGGCGCATCACTTTTAGTCACTGGCTACAGCACCAGCAGCGGTGCCCTCTACAATGTCAGCTCAAACTATAATCCCTACACAGAAGCACCAATGACATCCCACATCATATGGACAAGACCCGTCGCGTTCGGAGGAGTACTTGGAGGACAGTACGGCGGATCAACAACATATGGAAACTATTACTCAACTCAGCAATACGAACACAAATTTGAAGCATTAGTCATCAACGGATACGCCTACTACACTGAGTTCCCTGGAAGCTCAGCTAATCCAGTAGCTAACCTTTGTATTGATTTACGCACAGGTCAAACTGTGTGGACTGATGATGCTACCAACTATGGCGGTGGAAATCCAACTCAAACTGCCCTAACATCTGCAGGCTTAGTTACACCCTTGTACTATGGACAAATACTCGACTATGTTACACCAAATCAGTACGGCGGGTTAGCATACATATGGACCATTGGAAACCCTGCTGGGTTCACTGGAACCACATTGAACATGTTTGACGCCATGACAGGAAAATACATCCTAAGCGTTGTCAACGCCACATCGATGTCCATGACAACCGACCAAAGTGGAAACCTAGTTGGATACTATGTTAACAACACTGATCACACACTCAACAAGTGGAACTCAACTCAATGCATTGTTTATGGAACCAACGGCCCAGCAGCTTGGCAATGGAGACCAACCCAAAACGCTGTAATCAACTTCACCAAAGGAATAATGTGGTCAAAACCAGTTGCCACAACCATTTCAGGCGCACCAATAGGCGGTAACCTTGGCATTCGAAACAACGACGGAACAACTCTTGTATTGAATTACTACAAGCCAGGTACAAGCAACTATTACCAAGGCGGATGGGGAATCTTTGCAGGCTACAGTGCAGATACGGGACAGCAGCTATGGATACAAAACATTACTTTAACGCCCTTCGACGGTGACGTGAACACAGGCGGATCAACTTGTGGAGATGGAGTTTTCACAATATCGCTTAAAGCTGCCTTTTCAATTAGCGGCTACAGTATGACTACTGGTGAGAAACTTTGGACGACAGCGCTCAACGGCTACAATGGTGAAACTGCAGATGCTTACAGCACTGTTGGAGGATATTGTTCAATTGTTGCTGGTGATTCATTGTATTATGCTGGCATGGGCGGCGACATATGGTCGATTGACATGTTGACTGGAAAACACAACTGGTACACCAACACAACTATGCTTCAGGGCTCTGCGGGCACTAACAGTCCTTATGGTATATGGCCGATTTGGACCTTTAGCATCGGAGGCGTCGCCGATGGCGTCTTGTTCTTATCAGAGGGGCATGAGTACAGTCCACCACTATATCTTGGAGCTCAGCAATTAGCTATTAACTGCACTGATGGTTCACTTGTGTGGAGCGTTGATGCTTTTGATGTTGATAGCCACCCCATAACTGCTTACGGTGTCATGATAGATTTGAACGCATACGACAACCAAATATACGCGTACGCTAAAGGGCCAAGTCAAATCACTGTTAATGCGCCAAGCGTTGGCGCTACAACTTCTGCTCCCGTTACAATCACTGGCACAATTACTGACATTTCCGCTGGTTCAGAACAAGCTGCAGTAGCATTAAGCTATCCTAACGGTCTGCCATGTGTTTCTGATGCAAGTATGAGTCCTTGGATGGAGCATGTTTACATGCAGCAGCCATTGCCAAACAACGTGACTGGCGTGCCTGTGACAATAAATGTTATCGATGCTAACGGCAACTTTAGAACAATTGGCACAGCAACCAGCGACCTCAACGGATTCTACAGCTTAAACTGGACTCCCGACATATCTGGCAGTTATACTGTAATTGCAAGTTTTGCAGGAACCCAATCGTATTATCCATCATCCGCTTCAGCTGCCTTCTACGCAAGCGAACCCGCAGCAACCCCAACACCTGCCCCCGTTGTTAACGCTCCTCCTACTGAGATGTATTTCGCTCTATCCACGACAGCAATAATAATTGCCATAGCAATTGTCGGCGCAATCCTAGCGATTCTGGTCAAGAAACGACCATAATCCCCCAAAACCTTCTTTCTTTTTTCTTTTTTCATCAATGATAAACTCATTTAACCCACATTTTGGCGCAACATCTGCTTCTTTTTGGATTCAATTATTGTCAGTTGATTAGGGTTGTGCGGGTTTCAACCAAAACAAGCCCATTCTTGAAGGGAACAAGCTTCTCGGAGTGCTTGCTTACTCCCAGCCGGTGTTTGAGGGGTATCTCTAATTTTCCATCATTTTCTACCTCCTTATTTTGCGCGTTATTTTTTGAGAGAAGTTGCAGATAATAAGCCAAAACATCCGGCGCCAACCGCCAACCGATCTTCAACTTCCAGTACCGCCGCGTCGCTTAGGCAATCTGGCAACACAAACCACTGTGCCCTAAGCTGCTGAGGCGACAACTGCGCTAGCCACGCTGTGTATTCTTCGTGAGCTAAAATTATGAGTAAGCCGAGCCATTCTCGGTAGTAACGGTACCCTACCCCATGGCGAGTAGCTGCTTACGCGATATCCGTAGTTGCCGTTCAAAGTTGCCGAATTCTCGGAAAACTCCTTGCGCCTACAGCAG
>JBJKPJ010000229.1:0-4278 GCA_046706605.1 Bathyarchaeia archaeon
TCGAAAATCTGCATTTAGAAGCGGATCTACTTGTAATTGATGACTCAAGACCAGACGGCACCTCCGAGATTGTGCAGCAAAAGCAGAAACAGTACAAGAATATCACTCTTTATGTGAGACCACAAAAATCAGGCTTGGGCACCGCCATAACGGATGGGTTCAAAATTTTCTTAGCTGCTCCAAAGCCGCCTAAATACGTCTTCACTATGGACGCAGATTATTCTCACAACCCAAAAGACATCCCTCAGTTGCTGTCCGCAGTAAAAGAATCCGCCTGCGGCATAGTAATCGGCAGCCGATACATAAAAGGCGGCAAAATCGCTGGGTGGCCGTTCACCAGAAAATTAGTCAGCAAAACAGCCAATTTTCTTGCCAAAAAATCGCTGGGTTTGAAACCAAAAGACTGCACCAGTGGCTACCGCTGTTACTCAACCCAGTTCCTAAAACAAGCCATAGGCAACCTACACAGCCACACCTACGAAATCCAAATAGAAACAGTGCGGCAAGCCAAACAGAGAAATTTTGTGGTCAAAGAAACCCCAATTTTGTTTGTGAACCGGAAACGGGGTAAATCAAAGCTTTCAAGGACAGAAATCAAAAGTTTTGTGTCATATACGCTAAAAGCGATTTGTCGACATTGAGCGCTTAGTTAATGTTTTATCTATGCTGCGCCTACTTGATAAGGAAGGATTACCGCTAAAATGAATAAAGAGGGCACCGCTAAAACTGTTCTAGCAATTGCCATTACACTTTTGGTTTTAAGTGTGGTTCTCTCCGTTGTAAGCCTCTATCCTGTGGAGAGCAGCAAAACCCAAACCTCAACCATTATAGACAGCAACTTTAGGCTCTCACCAAATGAAACTTATAGAGAAGGATTAGGCGAATTCCACGGCGGAGAAAACATCACTCTCAATGTGGATAGCCAAACAGGTTTTTGGAAAAACTTTACAGTCATAACTTACAATGGGCAACGCTACAATATCTCTTCAACCGCAGACATCTCCCACAGTTTTGTGGCGGGCGCAGACTACTATGAGGCTGTATTTACCACAAACGCGTCAAATGCAAACTGGATTAACTTCCAAGTAACCGTGCAGAAACAGCAAAATCTCTATCCACTGGCGTGGCTGACAGAGCCAGCAAAAGCCATCTTTATCTTAAGCGTAGCCGCCACCATACTCATCATCCTAAAACAGCACAAAATGTCCCTAACCAAAACCCTTGCAACCAAAGTTCCCCAAAAAGTAAACAAAACCTTCCGAAACCGCTTGCTTGCGTTTTTGGTGGTGTCACTGGTGATTTGGCTGGTTTTTTTAGCCGTGAACTCCAACCCACTCGCTTCGTTTGAAAACTGGTACACTGACCACGCAAGAGACTCATATGTCTCCAGCCTGTTTGTTAAAGACGGCTTAGCAATTTTCCAAGCCCCTCTGGGTAATCTGGCAAGCCAAGACAGTTCCCATTTCATGTTTGTCACCTGGCCCGAAATGCCGCATCTCTACCCTATTGGCAGCGTGCTGCTTTTTTTGCCTTTTGGTGCACTGCTACAAAGCGGTTTTAACGCTGACTTGGTATACAAGCTGGAAATTGCTCTTTTCTTGGTGTTTGCCCACATCTGCCTCTACCTGTTCCTCAAAGTATTCCTCAAAAAAGATTTACGCCTAACATGGAAAATGGTCGGGGTATACATAATTTATGTGACGCTGGTGATTTACGCTGCGGACGGCATGTATGATGCAGTAGCGTTCTTTTTTGCATTACTTGCTGTTGGGGCGTTTTTGGTGAAACGATATGATGCCTTCTTTTTGCTGATGGGGTTATCGGTGTTTCTCAAGTATCAAGCAGGCATCTTTCTTTTGCCGCTTATCATAGTCAGCCTCATTACACTCTCCGAGAGGGGCGGTTTCAAAGAGTTGCTGAAAAACAAAGCGGTGTTGGGCGGTGCAGCTTTTGGGTTAATCAGCCTATTTACTGCAACGTTGAGCATGCCACTGTTGATACACACCCGACCTGAATTCATAATGAACGGCATCAACGCCTTTGCAGCCAACGCTGAAATCCCGTGGAGCCTACAGACATTTTCGGTGGTTCTAACCCTCACTGCCACCTTGATTTACGCAGTTTATATGCTAAACAAAAACAGCCTCCTCTCGTTATCATCGATTTTCCTGTTGCTGCCTAGTTTTATGCTGCCGTATTTCCAAAACTGGTATTTACCTTTCATTTTTGTGTACATCTTGATTCCACAGCACAAAAAAGAGTTGGAAGCTACATTGGCTTGGCTTGTTTTTGTGATTGTGGTGCTTTCGTTTGGTGGAGCCTCATTTAATCCCGTGCAGATAATCAACAACCTCCGGACCCTCTTTAAAATCTAAACGTGGCTGCTGTCGGGTTAGAGTTAAATTGGGGGTTGGGGCAATAGTATGCGTCAATGGAGGGTGCAGATGGAGGCTTCTAGGGAGTTTGTTTTCCAAAAATTCGCCGAATACTATCAAGATGCCTCCACCGCGGTTCCTGCACCGCCCAATCCAGAGCAACGTGAATTTGGCTACCTAATGTTTAAAGAACGCTTCATGGTGCGCCACCAACGCTTCAACGATATCAACCAGTTCCGAGACGCCCTTGCCGACACCGTGCCCTCAGACGTCTATCATTCCTGTGCATATTACGAAAACCCCGACTTTGACATGGACAAGAAAGGCTGGATAGGCGCGGACTTGGTATTTGATATAGACGCCGACCACATCCCAACAAGTTGCAACAAAATCCACGACGAATTCCGATGCGCCAAATGTGGCTTTCAAGGCAGAGGCATCACCCCAGAAATCTGCCCATGCTGCGAGGGCACAAAATTTGAAACCAAAATCTGGGCATGCGAACTCTGCATCCGAGCAGCTCGCGAAGAAGTAGCCAAACTACTGGACATGTTGGAAAACGATTTTGGTTTTTCCCAAAAGGAGCTGCATACGTATTTTTCTGGGCACCGCGGTTACCATGTCCACATCGAAAAAGATACCGTTCGGTCGCTGGATGCGATGGCAAGAAAAGAAATCGTCGACTACGTCACGGGCTTGGGCTTGGCGGTTTTGGACAAGGAAAAAGACCGCAACGAAAGGCGGCAGAGCCGTCGGAAGGGGGGAGCAAAAAAGTTTAGCCTGCATGATTTTGCATGGAACCGCCGCCTAAAACTGGGAATCCAAAATTTCCTTTTAAAAGCAACCTACCAAGACCTCAAAGAGATAGGCTTAAAGAACAGGGCGCTACTCGAAAACCGAGATACCATAATTAAGCGTGCCATCCAAGAAGGTAGATGGGAGAGCATAAATGGCGTAAGCATCCAAACGTGGCTTAAACTCGCCGAATATGTAAGGGAAAATCAAGCCAGCAAAATCGACACCGTAGTAACCACAGATATCCACCGCCTCATCCGAATGAACGGCACCCTACATGGCAAAACGGGGCTCAAAAAAGTCGAGTTCCCAGCCAAGGATTTGCAGGATTTTGACCCGTTTGTTGGAGCAGTAGCTTTTAAAAAGGGCAAAGTGAAAGTGTTGGTCTCTGACGCACCAGAGTTTAAGCTGGGTGGAGAAACCTTGGGTCCCTACAAGAACCAAACTGTGGAGTTGCCAGTTGCAGCGGCAGTTATGTTGATTTGTAAGCGTAGAGCGGAGCTGACAAAATAATGTATAAGGAACTTTACGCGGCGTGGTTAAGAGAAACCGACGACCCCACGCTGGGAAGTTTACCGCCTGATTTTTACGTTAAAGTAGCCGAGTACATGCACAAGATAAAAAATGTTGATGCCGCCCTGGATAAAAAATCGGTAAGAGCAAACCTACTTGAACACGAAACGAAAAACGTGCAGCGCATGCTAAAGGAACTTTTGGATTTGCGGTACAGAAAAATCATAAAAAGCATCTCAAAAAACCAAAAAGTTCCCGCTGAACTGTTAACGATGGAAGAAGCAAAAATGGGACAAACCTTTGCCCAATTCGCCGCCAACTACCAAAAACTGGAAAAAAACCTCTTTGAAGGAACCCAAACCGCTCTGCAGGTGCCCGTGGTCAAAATTATCTCCCGCTCCGCCGAACCAGCACAAACCCAGCAAATTCCGCCTGCCCCAAACCGCTTAACTGTGCGCTTCCTCAAAAGCATTCCAGCCATCATGGGAGCCGACATGAAATCCTACGGGCCATTTTCGGCTGAAGATGTGGCTTCGCTACCGACTCCGAACGCACAGGTTTTGGTTAAGCAGGGTTTAGCGGTGTTGGTTGAGGT
>JBJKPJ010000230.1:0-9935 GCA_046706605.1 Bathyarchaeia archaeon
GTGATAATAATCCATCTTATTTTCTGCCTTCTTTGGGTGGCGGTGGAACTGCGGTAATTGGCATAAATGTCTTTCACCAAGGCACTGCGACGAATTGGACGGTTTCTTCTGTTTGGACATACATTCCTTAAAACCAAAATATACCATAAATCTTTGGCACGCTCCCTTCAATTTGCCAATGGGTTTAGACTTACCCTGCTACAAGATGAACAAGTCAAGAAACATTGACTTAGCTTAGTTAAGGATGCTTTACGAATAGGCTTTTATCGCCTGTATGTACCTAATGGTTAATCATGGGTAGCAAGAGCAAAACTTTGGCTTTGATGCTTGTTCTATTGTTCCTTTTATCTTTGGCTACATATCCGCTTTCAGCAGTCAAAGCCCAAACGAGCAATCTTGTTCCCGCCATAGCATGGAAGCACATCTATGGAGAATGGAATGTTGAGCATTCCTCAAACTTAGTTCAAACGAACGATAGCGGGTTTATCTTTATGGATACTGGTTGGCATTATCAGGTTACTCTTAAACCCGCAACCATTTACAAGCTTGATTCATCAGGCAATACTCAATGGAATAAAACAATTGATAACTTTGTAGGCGATGTCATTATTCAAACCAGTGATGGGGGATATGAAATGACTGGAGAGTGGTCAGCGTCTATTCCAACCCTGATAAAGACGGATTCTAACGGCAATATTCAATGGGTTCAAAACTACTCTCGTGTACCAAGTTTAGGTATATCTGGAATAATGCAGTTTTACGAAGGATATAATGCAACACCTTATCAGACTACGATTAAAACCAGCGATGGAGGATTTGTTTCTTGGTCACTTGGGCAGATTACTAAAACTGACTTAGCCAACAGAACGCAATGGGTGGAAAATATCAGTTACTCAAAGAATTATCCGAGCTATTACCGTTTACCAATTTTTTGGCTGATTGAAACATCTGATGGGTCACTTGCTTATTTAGGGGTCGGAACCGCTTTGGAAGATAATCGTTTTTCTGGCAATATTTACCTTTACAAAACAGAACCCTTTCTACCTACACCTAAACCAAGTCAGTTGCCAACGCCCATACCCACATCTACCCCAACTCCAACAGTCACAACATCAACAAGTTGGTACATCGTTATCATAGGTTTTATTTGGGCAATAGCAATGGTCATCAGCCTATTGCTTTATAGTAGGCATCGAAAAACCGCTATCTTGAAACAGTGACCTTTTTCCACGCTTGTGTATACTATGCCCGCTATTGTTTGGTTAAGAAAGGTTGACTACGCTTAGTCAAGAATGTTTTACGAATATGCTTTTATTGACTACTACTAAATTCTTGGCTATGGGTAGTAGAAGAGAAGCAATAGTTGTGTTTGCATTAGTCTTGTTATTTATTTTTTCAATTGAAAGTATAGTAAATGGGTTAGGCGTAGTCAATACGATAAGGGGTGTAAGTTCTTGGGGTCTGGCATATGATTCTAATAAAAACGAAATCTTCGTTGCCAACGGCATAGATAACAATACAGTTACTGTAATATCAGATGTTAATAATTCTGTGATTTCAATGATATCGGTAGAGAGTTCGCCCTATTCTCTTGTTTATGATTCTAATAAAAGTGAGATATTCGTGGCAAATTATGGCTCAAATACTGTCCAAGTTATATCTGATACTGATAACTCTGTAATTTCAACTATCCAAGTGGGTAATTCCCCCAGTTCTTTGGCTTACGATTTTAAAGCTGGAGAGATTTTTGTCACCAACTATGGCAGTGGAACGGTGTCAATCATTTCGGATTCAAACAATACCGTAATTAAGACTGTGAAGGTTGGAAACTACCCCACCAGTGCAGCCTATGACTCAAAAAAAGGCGAGGTCTTCATAGCAAATGCTGAATGGATAAATAATGACTATGGTTTGGTTTCAATAATAGCTGATTCCAATATTGAATTAGTTGGAACAGTAAAGGTGGGGCAGATACCAAGTGGTGTTGTTTACGACTCAGAAAAGAATGAGATTTTCGTTTCAAACTATGATAACAATTCGGTTTCTGTTATATCTGATATTGATAATTCAGTAATTGCTCAAATACCTGTTGATGTAACAATGCCGTCAAGTCTTGCTTATCATTCCTCGAGTGGAACAATCTTTGTGGGTTCGCCTTGGTCCAGCTTTCTCTCAGTAATTTCTGACACAAATAATTCGGTGATAACAAATATTCCCTTATCTAAATCAGGTGGGTCTCAAGTCTACTTAGCATATGATTCAGGTAAGGACGAAATGTTTGTTTCAAGTGGCGGTGAGCTATCGATAATTTCTGAGCTATCAGAAAACGAGACAAGTCCAAGTCCAACTGTGCCAGAATTTCCAGCCATAGTAATTGTGCCTTTGCTTCTGTCATTGTTCTCTGTTGCTGTGATACTAAGGCATCAAAAAACCTATCAGGTCAAGGAACGTTGACTACCGGCAGTCAAGGAAGCTTTACGAATAGGCTTTTATTTGAATTAATTCCACATGCAATTATGAGAAAAATCTCAACGCTCTTATTTATAGTGGCATTCCTTATGTTGCCTAATTTAATTGTCTTGGGGCAATTTTCTTTAGTATTTGCTGACAATGACAATTTGGCTTCTAACCCTACGTTGCTTTGGAACTACATTACTAGTAATGGGGTGTGGTCATCTCCAACTGTTGATAATGGTGTGCTTTATGTGGGATGCGAAGATATAGTTTACACCGGTGTCCCATACGGTCAAGGGCTGCAATATTTCTACGCTGGTAATCTATATGCTATTAACGCTGCCTCTGGCGCTAAGATTTGGAACTACTCCATTCCTGTTGGGGGTTCTTCACCAGCTGTCGCTGACGGTATTGTGTATGTAGGTTCTTTTGACGGTAACGTTTATGCTTTTAACGCTACAAATGGAGTTAAACTCTGGAATTATCCTACTGGGGATGTGGTGAGTTCTTCCCCAGCGGTTGCCGATGGACTTGTGTATATAGGGTTAAGTGATGGCAATCTCTGTGCTTTGAACAGTACAGCTGGTGATGAGGTTTGGAAATTCCAGTCTAGCGGTGGGGTAGGTTCCCCTGTAGTTAAAAACGGTGTAGTATTCGTAATCTCAAACGCTTTCATTCCAGTATACGCTTATGCTGGCGACATTTACGCTTTAAATGCCAGTAGTGGCAAAATGCTTTGGGATTTTAGTACTAACAATTCTGTAACATTTCCCACGATCTTTGGCAAGACCTTGTATGCAGGTGTTGGTTCTAATGTTTCCGCTTTGAACTCCATTGATGGCTCGCAACTGTGGAGCAAAAATATTAGTAAACAGGTTAGCTTATCCCCTCCTGTATTAAGGCCTACTGCAGTTTTGGGAAATGCTCTATTTGTTGGCTCAAGTGACGGCAGCGTTTATGCTTTGAACAGTGATGATGGCGAAAAGATTTGGAATCAGTCTTTGGGTAACCTAAGTGGGACGTCGCCTTATGCAGTAAATGATGTGACGTGTCCTGCCGCTGCAAATGGAGTAATTTATATTGGCTCTTATGACGGCAACCTTTACTCCCTGAACGCAACAAACGGCGCAATAATGTGGAATTACACAATAAGCGACCGCGACCACGCGGTCCAATCATCACCAATTGTAGTTAACGGCGTAGTTTACATTGGCTCGGGTGACCATCACGTTTACGCCCTGACAATTAGCCAAACGCCAAAAAACCAAATTTCAACCTTAACCATACTTGCAGCTGTAATAGCTACAATTATAGCAATAGTTATTCTCACTTTGTTTCTGCTTTTTAGAAATCGAAAAACCAGAGATAAAACTGAATAACGTTCCAGTCTTGGAACAACTTGTTTGCTACTTGTTCCATGTGTAGAACTAAATATCGCTATTGCTCATTAGGGTCTAAATGAGTCGTGTGAATTTGAGCAAACGATACTTGGTGCTGGCGGTCTTCCTCTTAATGCTCTCGTCATCAATGTTTGTTTCTATCTCCACTGTTAAGGGGCAGGTTCTTTCTATCGATGTAAGATTTGTGTCATCTCCGCCGGCGTATGTAAATCAGCCATTCGAAATAGCGGCTACTGTAAGCGGAGGAACACCACCATATTCCTATCAATGGTACACAAAATGGTTTCCTCCGTGGAAGGCGGGAATGGATCCTGAGCAATATCGTGCAAGCAGTGGAAATGAAATCGCTGTACCAGGTGCCACTTCTGCAACATTCTGGTTCACTCCAACGGTTGAGGGGATTTATTGGATAGGTGTTGGTGTATCTGACGCTGCTGGGAACTCTGTCTCACGTTTTCCATCTATTCAACCTCTCCAGCTTATCGTAAACAATCCAATCCCTCAGACAACCTCTCCATCTCTGGCACCTTCCAAATCTCCAACTCCCTCACCTTCAATTTCAGAGTTTTCTACTCTGGTAATTCTGCCTTTGTTTCTTTCCATGTTAGTTGTTGCTGTGATAGTTAGGCATCGAAAAACCAATTAACTAAACAAATAAAAAGTGGAAAAAGAAAAATGCGAAGTGAACTAACTAATAAACAAAATAGTACTCTGGTTAGTCCTGACATGACAGCTGCATTCTTTATTAATGCTCAGATGTGCATAGCAAGCGGAAATATTGCTAGTAAGAGGTCAGAAAGTAGGGGGCTTGTTCGATGAAAAAAATCATCACTGTGGTTATTTTAGTTGTTTTAGCCTTAGCGATTGCAACAGGCATTTACATTGGGGGGTCTGTAAACATTCTGCCTCATCCTGTAGCTACTCCAGCACTAGGTGGATATACACTGATAAATGGAAATATTACTGTTAGCTATGAATATTTTATCCAATTTACTGTTCCCGCGAGCGCTTTTGACGTAAACGTATCAGGTAATTTCTCTGTTATCGGTGAAGGCACAATCAGAGTTATTGTTGTCAATTCAACCAATTTTGTAAGCGGATTTGGATTGCCCACCAATTATGACAGCGGACAGCAAAGTGCCGGATACATTAATGAGACGCTTGCTCCTGGTGCAACCTACTATCTTGTTTACGCTAATATTGTTCAATGGGGCTATTCTCAACCGACCAAAATTGTTGATACAAATGTTGACTTTAGCTTTTGGCAAACTTGATAAATCAGTTGTTTGAACTTCGCACGTTCCTTGGCGCGCTTTCTCATATCATCTTCGGTTATGGCACCTTCTCAATGAGTAGGTCAACTAGGGCAGCGCAGACAAAATCAAATGTGCGCTACACTACGAATTTCGATTTTCTGATTTTTGTAATAACAAGTGTAACTGTGGTTACTAAAACTAACAATAGCACTGTCAAGAAACTAAATTCGGGCACAGTAGGTGTAGTGGTAGAAACTGTTGTATCTGTGGTTATTTTTGCCAGCCAACCGTTCTGGTCTCCACCGTATCCGGCTACTACATAGGCTCCGTCTTGCGTTTCAATTACTGAATACCCTTCTGTTCCTGTGTTATTTGACTGCAAGTTGATTTCCCACTGCTCATTTCCAGAAACATCTGACTTGACCAATATAGTGCCTACTAAGGCAAATCCGCCGTCAGTTGTCGATGTCATGTATCTTGCGAAGGCTTGGCCAAAATATTTTGTCCATTGTGCATTGCCAGACGAATCCGTTTTAACGATTGCAACATTTGGTCCACCACCGTTGGTACGCAACCACATCCAGCCACCCAAAGCGTACCCGCCATCATCGGTTAGTACAACAGAGTAACAGACATCATCGTCTTGGCTCCCATATGTCTTGTTAAAAACCAAATTTCCTGAAGAATCAGTGGTTATAAGCTGCCAATCGGGCAGAGAACTTCCTAATGTGCTAGCTACAGCAAACCCGCCAGCACCATTCTGTACCACAGACCAAGCGACACCCTGACCTAACGTAGAGTTCCATTGTTGATTTCCGGATGAATCAGTTCTCAAGAGCCAAACAACTCCCATAGCATTGGTCGACGAAGATTGGCTCTGATTTAAGCTAGATCCTGTTTGCCCAATTAACGCAAAGCCGCCATCGCTTGTTTGAATTAAAGATGTCGCCCAACTAAACCCTTCTCCTAAGTAACTTTGAGCCCACAACACGTTGCCTTCAGAATCAATTTTTGCAAGCCAAAAGCCACCTCCAGATTGCCCTGCAATAGCATAGTTGCCATCACTTGTCGCAATAAGCCATTTGCTCAAATGATTTCCTACCCCCTCGTATGTTTTGTTCCATAACAGATTTCCTGAGGAATCGACCTTTAGAATGGCAATTTTGCTGCCAAGCCCACTGGTTCCTCCTAAGAGGTATCCTCCATCAGGGGTTTGGAGAACAGTATCGATTTCCATCAAATTGCTTTGGGTATATGTTCGGTTCCAGGCTATTGACCATGCAGTTTGGGGGGTGGTGGCTGATGAGACCGTAATTTGATTGGCTGAGAAATTGCATGTGTTACCAATCAATACCAAAGTAACCGTTAAGGTGATGAAAAGCAGACCGAAAACTTGTTTCTTCACTATTCCACCACAAGCTTTCATATTGGCTTTTTTGGTTATATAATTTGGCATAAACTACAAAAAAGAAAAGAAAGAGTTAGGGGCAGTTTTTGCTTATTGCAGCGAGCCACCCTAACCTAAACTTTAGCCGAAGAACCATACCTTAAGGTTGACATTAACGTGGGCATTTGGCTATCTTGGTGGCTTCTATTTTTTTTCCTTTGGCGGTAAATTATCAAAAGCGCCATCGTGACAGCTATGTTGACGATTATGATTATCAAGAGAATGCTGTTTTTAACTTCGTCTAAGAAAGTTGTGTTTTGATTTCCCGGTTGAGAACCTGTTGCGGGCGATCTTATAGCATAGAGTTGTCCATCGCTAAAACCGAGGTAGATGTAACCGTTTGTAACGCTTGGCTGCGAGCTTGGCCACAGATCAGCATTTGTATAATTCCAGACAAGAGCGCCGTTTTGAGCGTTAAAGCCGAGTATCCTTTGATTATCTTCCGTGTAGACAACCCCTTGGGAAGCTTCCACTGAATTGCCTGATTGGAAGCTGTTAGCTGTGAAATTCCACATTTTATTATGGCTGTCGACATTTAACGCATAAACATAGGTTCTGTCATAAGAGAAAGAAACACCACGTATACCGACACCTGTCTGCTCAAGTGATTGTTCTGACCAACCCATAAAATACAACGCGCCCGCATAGTAGGTTGGGGTAGAGCAGCTTGACTGATTTACCCATGAGAATTCTGGAGGAGAAGTATTTTGGCTCCAAAGCTTATTGCCTGTTGCGGCATTGTACGCATTCATTTTGCCATCGCCAGAATCCGCATAAACAACGTCGTTAATAACCGCGGTGCCTGAAAAACCATTATCTGATTTGATACTCCAAATTCTACTGCCATCAAGAGCATTTAGAGCGTAAAGGGTATTATCATATGACGAAACACATAAAACGCCATTTGCAACCGTTGGAGCGGAAACAATAACGCCATTGGTAGTATAATTCCACAGAATTTCGCCGGTAGCACCGTCCAAAGCAAGCACGGAATGGTCACTGTTGATAAAGACCCTGCCGTTCTCGGTAACTGGTGTTGAGTAAAAGATTGAACAGGGCGTACTCCACAGGGGCTTTCCGCTTGCTGCATCCAACGCGTGAATGCCCTCACTTGTGTTGACATCGCCCTGTGTATAATAAAAGTCGGTTTGCGCGCCAAAATAGACTCTGCCATCGGCTACTGCAAGACCGGTGACTGAACTAAAGATTCCTTGGTAATCCCATATTTGTTCCCCATTTTGGGCGTTAAAAGCGTAGATGTTAATCCAACTTATCTGGGGGGTGCCATATTGGTTTAATCCAACACTTGAAGTGGCTCCTGCATACAGAACACCATCTGCTATTACGGGTGTTGTCCACTCTCTGGACTTTCCCTGAATGTTAGATTCCCATACATTTTCTGCAGGGGTACCGGTTAGATTCCAAGGAATATTTGTCCTCCATTGAATGCCTGAATCATAACTAAATGTTGGGCTGGGAGTTTGAGGCGGATAGCTTGCAATGGTGAGGTTCAATGTTTGCGAGGTATCAGCTGTGTAAATCCAGTAACTGCTAAAGTCTGTAACATAACATCCTGCAAGGGCTGTGACAGTAATCTGCTGATTTCCAAGCGGAGCATCACTTAGGCTTATTGTACCTTGGAAGCTTGTCGTTGAGTTCGGGTCATCATCTGTCAAGCTGGCAGGATCATGGTAACTCCAATTATAAACTGCCACTGGTGTACTAAGCCAGCTTGCCTTATAGGAAACCGAATAAATGAAAGTGCCAAGTTTCATATAATCAAAAGTGTATCTTCCCAAACCCACTGAAAAATTAACCCAGTTCTGGTCAGCTAAGTAAACAACAGAATTATTGGATTGTGAAAAATTAATATCAAGTTGGTCACCGTTATTTTTGGTTCCTGCGTAAGTCGGGTTGATTGCAGCAGTCGCCAGCTGTGAGTAAGCAGCGATGCTTGCCAATGTTATAATGGCTATAAGCAGTATTGGCAGGTTTTTTTGCCGGCGGTTCATAGTTACCTTGGGCGCTTGAGTTATTAAAAGACTTGTGGTAAAATATTTTTGACTAAGCTGAGTCAAAGTTTCTTGACGAAAACTCTTTTAATTTAAACAATGGCTAATGATGGCTTAGCTGTGAATGGGATGAAATTCAAAGCCATAATATGCATAGTTCTTCTTTTTCTCTTTGTTACTGTCCCGTTTGCAAGAGCAGATTGGCCGATGTTTCATGCTGATCCATCCCATAGTGGCGTTGGAGTAGGAAGCCCTGTCCTTACGCCCACCTTGCTTTGGAAATTCGCAACTGGCGATAGCGTAAATTACTCTCCAGTTGTTGCTAATGGTATTGTTTACATATGTTCATATGATGGAAATCTTTATGCTTTAAACGCGAAAACTGGAGAGAAGATTTGGAACTACAATGCCACTGAACTAGGCATTGGTTCCTCCCCAACAGTAGCTGACGGAATCGTTTACGTTGGTTCAGGCGATCAAAACCGTTACCTTTATGCTTTTGACGCCTATAGCGGAGTTCTTCTCTGGACAGACTACATTGGAGGGTCTGTTACCTTTGATCCAACCGTTGTCAACGACGTCATATACCTAGCCGCAGACGGTCAATATGACAGCTCCAACTGCGTCTTAGCTATAAACGCAAAAACTGGCGTAGAAATATGGAATTACTCATCCCCTAATGGCCTTGGCTGCACACCGGCAGTTGTCAATGGAGTTGTCTACACAGCATCAAACGGCGGTTATCTCCACGCCATAAATGCAGCCAACGGAGAGGAAATCTGGAATAGTAGAATTGGAGCACAGTTCATAACCTCGCCGACTGTTGTTAACGGTATATTTTATGTAGGCGTAACCGGCTCAGGTGTGGGAACAAACGGCTTTTATGCTCTAAACGCAACCAGCGGAGAGGAAATCTGGAAATATACGGTCTCAGACTCGAATAACTATTTTCTATCGACCGCAGCAGTTTATGATGGAACAGCTTATGTTGCATCAAGAAACGGCGACGTTTACGCCTTCAACGCAGCCAAAGGCACGCTTCTATGGCATATCATGGCTGGGCACTTTCTCTTCTCGTCGCCTGCAGTTGTCCAAGGCATAGTCTACATTGGTTCAGGCGATGGAAACTTTTATGCGATAAAAGGCACAGACGGCACAATACTTTGGAAATATACAATAAACGCCTTGCCAGGCAACTTTGTTTACTCTTCACCAGCATATGATAATGGAGCACTCTATATCGGCTCATGTGACAACAACCTCTATGCCTTCGGAGATTACACAGGACCCACTCCCACCATAAATCATCCAACCAACACCGCTAACCCACGATCCCAGCACACACCTACCTTACCTCTTGACGCCA
>JBJKPJ010000231.1:0-1559 GCA_046706605.1 Bathyarchaeia archaeon
CTATGAAGGGCTGCTTCCTACTTTGATGGGCTTTTCCAGCCGGCTTAGCAGCACCACGCGGCTCTCGGGTGCGTCGTCAAGGACTTTGTATCCTGTTTTTTCCGCTAGTTGCTCCGCGAAACCTTTGACTTCTCTATGCATGGGCATGTGGTCAAATCCCAGCCGCAGGTTCGAAAATCCGATGTGCATGTAGGCTTTTGCTTCGATGTAGGTTGGGTTGGCTTTTTCCACCAGTTTAGCGTACTGGTCTACTGAGTTCATGTTGTGTTCTTTAACTAACGTCATGCGTAGCACGGTGGGACAGCGGAAACTCGAAAGCAAACCCAGCGTTTCATTGAGTTTGTTCCATGCAGTTGGGAATAGGGGGCGGCAGACCTGTTTGTAAACTTGCTCGTTTGGGGCGCAAACGGAGATGTAGAGTTGTGTTGGTTCGTGAGATAGTCTGGAAAGTTTTTGGGGCAAGGTCCCATTGGAGACCAAGAAAGTGGTCAGTCCCCTTTGGTGAAACGCTTCCAGCAATTCGCCCAGTGGGCTGTAGAGAGTGGGTTCGCCTGTTAAGCTGATAGCAACTTGGCTGGGGCGCTGGGCTTCTTGGAATTTGCGCCAATTCGCTTTTTCGTTGCCTTTGTAGCCGCTTAAAATCCGCTCCTGCGCCTTAAAGCAGCCCTTGACGATCTGTTCCGGGGTGTCTTTGTTGGGGTTTTTCATTTCATCCCACGTCACATCTAAATCGCCGCTTTGCGCCCGCCAACAGAATAGGCAATGCAGTGTGCACGAGTACAGAGAAGACGTCATTTGGATGCAGCGGTGGGATTGGATGCCGTAGAATTTTTGTTTGTAGCATACTCTGCCGTTGACGATTGATTCATGAAGCCATTTGCATCTTTTAACCGCTGAATGGCTGCCGATTAAATGGTACTTTTGTTTTTTTAGGGCACCAAGCAGCGGAGAGGCAGAGTTGTTTTCCATTGTTTATCAGGTCTGTATGATTAGGTCTGGTGTCTTTTAAAAATCCCTAGGTCAACTGTATCTTTTCTGGGTGGGAGCTTGGGTTGGGTGCTGTTTTTCCTCTTTTAGCAGGCGGCTTGGCTGTTTGAAAGGGAAAGTTTAAAATTAACTCTGGGTTAAATCATGAGCATCAACGATGACGGCTACCTATTTGGGAGATGTATGATTTGAATAAGAAAATTGCTACAGTAACTCTTCTATTTCTTGTTACGTTTAGCTTGCTATTTGTGCCGCTTGCTGTCTTTGCGCAGAACACTAACCTTGGTGTTAGCATTTTGCAATTGACTCCCAACACAGGAAGCGGAACTGTTGGAACCAGCATAAACCTTCAAGGAACAATCTACACATCAAACGGCAACTACCAAATTGTTTTCGATAAACAGGTAGTCACAACTGGCATCTCTGAAGGCTACTACGTTAACGCAAACTTTAGTGTGCCTGAATTGCCAAGCGGTACCTACGCGTTGATTCTACGGGATGCAGCAATCAATGTTAACGCCACTCAGCAATTCACAGTTTCCATTAACTACTTAGTGAGCCCTGTTCCCTCA
>JBJKPJ010000232.1:0-5276 GCA_046706605.1 Bathyarchaeia archaeon
AAAACCAAACTGGCAAGCGTGTTCAAAGCCGCTTCTAAAACGGGGCACCGAGTCGTAACCGCAGCCGAGTTTGTTGGAAAAGAAAACAAGTTTTTGGAATCTAACCGCAAACAACTCTACCGAGACAAGCCACCCGATAACGAGTTTGAGCGGTGGATGAAAACGCTTAGCAGCAAGAAAATCGCAAAACCCCCAATTTAACAAGCACATGACAGAAACCAAAATTAATCCAAAAAAATTGTTGAATTAACGCGTCAACTTTTACGCGAACAATAAAATTAAAGGACGCTGAGGTGGAGACAGGCTGCTACAACACTCTGCCCGCTTTCCGCTTCTTCTGTTTTCCCTTATACAAAGGTTTAGGCTTTAGCAAAACTGCGGCTTTTTTCAAATCCACAGGCGACTTGACCCTAAAATACGTCTTTAACTCAGGGTCTAACTGTTCAATCACCATCATCGACATGTATCGTACACCCCGTAGGTTCTCCGCCATCGCCTCCAAATTTCCCTTGTTCTCTACTAAAGCTTCCTTAGCTGCCGCTAACGCCTGTTTTGTGTGATAGACAGCTTGTTGGGGTTCGATTTCTTGAGTTGTGTATCTTGGGATAACTGCTGCTTTGCCGAGAGAGCAGTCAAAAAGCAGTTCTAAAACCTCTGTGGAAACAAGTGGGGCATCGAAGCTAAGCAACGCCGAATGCTCTCCCTCTGCCGTTTCAAATCCACTTATGGTGCTGCTTAGTAGGCTATCGGATTTGTTGACGACGAATTTGACCTTGGTGGAAATTACCTGTTTATAGCCTTCAGCTTGTTTTTTGGAGCTTACTACCACGATAACTTCATCTACCAGCAAGCTAACGGCATCGACAACATGTGCTATTACAGTTTTGCTGTCTAATTCTAAAGTGCCTATATCGCCGAATTTGCTCTGCGCACCTGTGGCTAATATTATTGCTGATCGCTTCTCCAAAGGATGCTTCTCCCTCGCAACTCTAGCAGGAACGCATTGTTTAAGGGTTTTGCCAAAAAAGGTGGCTAAGCTACTTGGTCAGCTTCGATTTTTCTGGTCATTTCACCAAGTATCTTCGTAAATGGGTGGTCTGGTTTGTCCTGGACAAAAATCAAGCCTCCCTCGGCACGCAGAATCTCGCAGAAACATGGCACTAAACCGAGCATTGGTACATGGTAGTCAGCTTTGATGCGGTTGGATATTTCGGCTTTTTTAGCAGTTGCTGATGGGTCAAGAACCTTGTTTAATACGAGTCCTGTTTTCTTTTCAAACAGGTTATAGAGTTCCTGAAGCATCCGTTTTGTTCCGTCCACATCGGAGCGGTCTCCTGTTGTTGCAACAACCACAAAGTCAGCGGCAACAATAGCGTTTATCGAAGAGTACTGTAAACCAGGGGTGGTGTCAAAGAAGAGGTAGTCAAACTTTTGCTCTTTAAGCAACGTTTCCCTTAACGCAAGAAGTTTACCTAAGGCGCGCATTTCCCACTTTCGGTCTTTGGACGACATGTCTCTGATGGCTTCAGTGGCTGGGTTTGCGAGGCAGGCGTAAAATTCGCCTTTTCCGCCGATTCTGCTGCTTAAATCCACAAACGTTTTGTCGATTTCGCAGACGTTGTTTAGGTAGTCGTTTAGCCAGTAATTTACGTTTGAGGCTTTAAGGATTGCAAACAAGCTTGGTGCCCGAAAGTCAAGATCAAAGATGGCTACTTTTTTGCCGTTTTTTGCAAATGTTGCTGCTAGGTTGACTGAAAGAAGTGTTTTTCCTGTTCCACCTTTATATGAGTGTACCGCGACTATTTTGTTCATAACTTTTTCAACTCCGGCTTTCTCGGTCTATGTAAAAATAGGCTTTCCTGCCTCTCCGCTCCTTCTTTAAGTACCCCATGATTACTAGTTGATTTAGATAGGCGCTCTCCACTGCTCTTGCGCGGGCTGTTTGTTCGGAGATTTCTTCAGCTGTTGCTCTTCCTGATTTGCAGATTGTCATGGCGGTTTTGCGCAGGTGGTCGGGCATGGATAGAAGCGTCATGACGTCAAGTGAGGCGTCTGGGAGAGGTAAGGCTGTGTTGGTTGGGTTGGGGCTGTTTCCTGTGTTGTTTTTTTGGATTTCGATCATGATTTCCATTTTGTCGTTTAGTCTCTCGAGGCTTTCTTCTATTTTTTCTAGAATGCTTAGCGGTTTTTTATTTGATAGTTCAATTTTGTTTATTTGTTTTCCCCCGAGTTGTTTTCCACATCTACAGTTCACTTAACTATTTCATTGCTGTTTATTAAGTCTTGCGATATATTGTTACTTATTGTAGATAATGAATACACGACAAGACGAAAACGAGAAATAAAAACTAAAAAAGTTTAGTAGGGAACTGGAACTTGGCTGCGTGCTTCTTCTACTATGGGTAGAACCTGTTTTAGTTCCTTGAAGTATTTCAAAACAGTTATTCCCCGTTGGGTGATGGCGAAAACCACGCGTGCTTTTCCCACAGTGCGTTCTTCAACTAGGCTCTGCTTCATGAGGAAGTCTAAGTATTCTTTTAGGACACTGCAGTTAACGTTTGCCTTATACATTACATGTGTTAGCTTGAGTGGTCCTCTGTGAGCAAGCACTGTTAAGATATCAACATACATTTCAAGTTTTGAGCGGCGCACTTCTATTTTCCTCTTTTTGGTTTAAATGCGTTGTTTACTTATAAATCGTTTATGCATTACTAATCAGTGTTTTCTTCCATGGAAACGCTCAGTTGGCTGATTTTTTGACGCAATTGTTTAACACATTTAATCTATTTTCGAAAGCAGTGACCATGTCATCTAACAGTATTTCACGCAATTCTGTCGACAAATTAACGATTTCTTTATCGAAAACGTCTGCAAATTTGGCTTCTAATTCTTTTCGATCTTTATCAACGAATTGCTTCATACACATATCAACCTTTAATGACAACACAATAGCAGAAGGTATATAACTGGCTTATGAAAGGCCCCTCTGAATCAGAAATTAATAGCAAAACAAACCCAACACCCAAACCATCGATACTTGCCAAACTCTGGTTTATCAATACTTCCACAAAAGCCGCAAACCTTTTACGCGTAAGGTCGTAGTGGTCCAACTCTTTGTGGCACTTTCTTAAGCAGCTTACCTTTAAGGCTGTAATAAACGGATTTGCCACCGACAAGAAACGCCCCGCACAGGCAACCTGCACCTATCAGTCGATAAATAACGATTGAAAGCAGTATGCCGTCAACTGTTGAAACGTGCAACTGGCTGGAGAGAAACAAGCCAAACGCGGGGTGAATAACAAGCTCCTCAGGGGAAGGAAACAGAATCAACAAAGAAACAGTCAACATAAATGCGGTTAAGGCAACTTTTGATATTTGCATCTAGTTCTCTCACAGTTGCTTAAACTGGAAGATTAATATAATTTACTCGAAGACTTAAAATTTAGCGAACTGTCCAACAAAACTGCTCTTCAACTCTTTCTGTCCCAGGGTACTTTGTGTTTACGTTGAAATGTGCCTAAAAGATTGCTTAAAACTCGGGTTCGCTAAAAAAACACTTTTTCATCTCGAAATTGAATGGAATTTCCAAAGAGGCAACATAAGGAAATGTTGTGGTGCGGTCGCCGAGATTTGAACCCGGGTCGTCAGCGTGGCAGGCTGATGTCCTAGACCAAACTAGACTACGACCGCATTCATGATTTTTCTGGTCTAGCACCAGCTTTCTTAATCCATGTCTTTGTCTTTATTTAGGTTTTCTGTAGTGGCTGAAGCCCATCCTTGTCCAAAGTGCACATAGAGTCATGTAAGCTGTTTTTCAAGTGGTTGTTCGTCAAGTTCTCGGTACCTTTCCATAGAATACTTTACGATTTCCCAAGCTTCCTGTGCGTTTTTCCAAGCTCTAATTTTCACCCATTTGTGAGGTTCAAGCCGTTTGTAGGTTTCAAAGAACTCTTGAATCTCTACTAATCGATGCTTGTGGATGTCGGTTATGTCATGGTAGCCATCAAATCGGGCATCATTGATGAGGATAGAAAGAATCTTTGCATCCAATCCTTCTTCGTCTTCGATGATTAGAGCGCCAACAACACGAACTTTAACAATACAACCTACCGTTAGTGGCGAGTTGCTGAGCACCATAATATCTAGTGGGTCTCCATCATCAAACCATGTGCGCGGAACAAACCCGTACTCAACTGGGAACACAACAGAAGACGGAATAATTCTATCAAGAACAAAGGCTTCCCATTTTAGGTTATATTCGTATTTGTCTCGCGAGCCGCTAATGACCTCAATAATCATGTTTAAAATTTCAGGCGGATTATCTCCCACAGGGAGGTCTTTCCAAAAGTTCATTATCTAATTATCAACCTTAAGCGAAGAGGACTGATCCTGAATTTAAGTGCTTTGTTCAAATATTTAGTTTAAGCTGATGTCATTAACGCCCTATCGGTTTTTACGTATTCAAAACCTTCAACAATTACAACTGCTTCTCGTATGTTGTTTCCCAATATGAGTTTGGGGCTCTGGTCAAATAAAGGAGAAAAGAGCGAAACTTAAAACGTGCTTACTAACGAGAGTTTAGTAAGCATCGTGAAACCAACTATAGCATTAAGGCTAAGGTCGATAGCTTTCTAAAAGTCACTAAAAATCTCTTTCGAAAAAGTTAAACAAACTTAGCATATTAACTTTATTTGTTGGATGGCAACGGTTTTGGGCTGACCTACTTTGTTGTTGTGAAACTACAGTCACATATTATTATCTCGGTAAAAGTGGTTTTATGTTATGGAACGTTATGTCTGCAATTATCTCAGTAAAGAACTTAGTTGAAGTATATTCTGATGGTACAAAAGCTGTAGATGACATTTCTTTTGATGTAAACAGTGGGGCGTTTTTTGGTTTTTTAGGTCCCAACGGCGCAGGTAAAAGCACCACCATAAAGGTTTTGACTACTCTTCTGCGGAAAACATCTGGTTCAATAACAGTTGATGGTTACGACCTTGAATCGGCGGCTGCGGATATTCGTAAAATCATCGGAGTTCAAAGTCAGGATACAACGGTTGATGGCGACTTAACGGGCAGGGAAAATCTTGAACTTCAAGGGCATTTTTACCAAATGAAAACTGACCAAATTAAAACTCGTGTAAATGAGCTTCTAAAACTTGTCGAGCTTGAATCTGTGGCTGGAAAACAAGCCCGTAACTATTCAGGCGGAATGAAGAAGCGGCTTGATCTTGCCAGCGCCCTTATACACAAACCCAAAATCCTTTTTCTTGATG
>JBJKPJ010000233.1:0-5850 GCA_046706605.1 Bathyarchaeia archaeon
AGCTTACTTTGTGGTAGGTTGCGCCGTCGCCAGGTATGATTTTGCCGATTGGGCTAACCTCTATACCGGTCACTGCGATGACGTATCCTAATTCTTCATCCACGATTCCCTCGTACTTCTGTTTCACCTGTTCGCGGCCAACTTTCTCAAGTGGCTTGCCGAAGGTCGCGGGCGGAATGCGAATAGTATCTTGAAGAGTAATTAGTTTGAACATCTACGATATCAACCCGTCAATGTCTAGACGCGATTTTTGCCTCACATAAATCACTGGCACACTTATATCTCTTAGCCTCTTCTTTAAGACTCTATCGTTTGTAAAAACCAAAGATTTCCAGTTTTTAGCCGTATTCACAATCACATCGTCAGTTGCGGTTTTTTCGTCAAATTCTACGGCTACAACTTTGCATTTTTGGGCAAGCTGCAACGCAAAACACGCTTCTCGACGGATTTGAGGCGAATCCTTGGTTGCCAGCAGCTCCAGTTCATGCCTCACAGGAGAAAGCAACACGAATTCTACGTTGTGGCATAGCAGGCGCTTTGTTTCTTCAAAGATATCGATTTTAAACTTGAGCGGTACAAACAACGCGTTTGAATCCAAAATTACCTTAATAGACTCACTGGCAGAGGGTTTGGTCATGTTGCTCCATTAGGTTTCTGTTAAAGAGCTCTTAAAACTGTTTTGTCCACCGAACATTTTTTCCCCGCAAATGCTTTTGTCGTCATTTTTTGGGGCAATTATAGAATACTTTTAAAGTGCAAACGCTTAGTTATCGCTATAAGTTGAATCGGTGAAATGTTTATGCTTCGTGAAAAATCTTGTGGCGCAGTTGTATTTGTGAATAATCAAGAAAAAACAAGGTACCTTTTGTTAAATTACACTGCGGGGCATTGGGATTTTGTGAAGGGCAACGTGGAGCCCAACGAAAGCGAAAAACAAACGGTCACGCGGGAGCTGCAGGAAGAAACAGGCATCACTGCGGCGCAATTTGTGGATGGTTTTCGGGAATCCATCAGTTACTTTTATCGACGTCAAGGATCAACCATAAACAAAGAAGTTGTGTTTTACGTCATTGAATCCCAAACCGACAACGTAAAAATCTCCTTTGAGCATATAGGCTTTATTTGGCTTGATTACCAGCATGCCATGGAGAAGCTGTCCTTCAAAAACGCTAAAGACATCCTGCAGAAAGCACGGGCTTTTCTATCAAAAAAAGGCTTAATCAAAGAGTAACGGTTTACTTTACCAGTCCGTAACCGATGAGTCTCCACCGAGCAGTGATTTTTCTGCTGATGGCAACCCGGCTGTTAGGCAATGCACAGATGGGTCTTGTCAACTTGACTTTGATAACGTTTTGTTTTATGGAAACTACTCTACCCACGTTTACTGCTGAACCAACGTGAAGCAGCAGGGCTTCGTCGGGGTTTATTTTCTCGACTTTCTGGAGTTCTTTGGTTCCCACAACCCGCTCTAAAACATGCGTCTCCAGCGTTAACTCTGTGACGGTTGGCGGAAGCTGCCCAGTTTTTCCCGCGATGCTGCCTGTTAAGCCGTCAGCTTTAGAATATGACGGGTCAAGTAGTGTACCAACACCAACTAAGCCACCACAGGTGGCTTCTTTGACTTCTTGTTCGCCAGCGTGTAAGCTGACGATTTCGCTGATTAAGGGGTCGTAAACGGTTCTGCCTTCCCGTTCTGCCATGATGCCTGGTCGGATTTCGATTTCTTCTCCCACTGCAAATTTGCCCTGCGCGATGGTTCCTCCGATGATGCCGCCCTCTAAGCCTTCAATGGTGGTTCCTGGCTTGTTTACGTCAAAAGAACGGATAACAAACATCATCGGCGGCTTGGTTTCATCCCGTTTTGGTGTGGGAATAATTGTTTCGATGGCGGTTAGCAACACGTCGATGTTTAGCATTCGCTGAGCAGAAATCGGAATTATCGGCGCGTTTTCCGCTACAGTTCCTTTGATGAAGGCTTTTATTTCTTTGTAACTTTCCAGCGCCCGTGCATTGTCTACAATGTCAATTTTGTTTTGCACAATTATGATGTTTTTTATGCCACTAACTTCGGCGGCTGCAAGGTGCTCTCGGGTTTGAGGCTGGGGGCAGGGTTCGTCGGCGGCGATGACAAGGATAGCGCCATCCATAATTGCTGCGCCAGAGAGCATAGTTGCCATAAGGGCTTCGTGTCCGGGGGCGTCAACAAAGCTTATGGCGCGAACAAACTCGGCTGGGGAATTGCAAATTTCGCATTGGGGTTTTATGGTATAGTTGTTTGGAGGTGGACATTTGGGGCATTTGTAGATGGGCATGTTGGCGTAGCCCAATTTTATGGTGATGCCACGTTTGAGTTCTTCACTGTGCCGTGAAGCCCAAGTGCCTGTTAAAGCCTGAACAAGAGTGGTTTTTCCGTGGTCTACATGTCCGATGGTGCCGATGTTAACTTCTGGCTGCTTTGGCAGGGCTTTACTTGGCTTACTCATAGGATTCTTCTGTCCGATAAATACATGCGAATAAAGATTCAATTAAGGTTAGAAGTTTATAAGGGTTAAGCATCTGTTAACGCAAAAAGCTCTCCCATAACTGGGATGGTTATGCTTTTGCGGCTGGGCGTTCAACAATTTTTGTGTTAATTTGCACTATTTCATCAGTGATGACGTCTCCACGGACAGTTTTGCGTTTCCGCTGGCCTTTCCTTGTTGGGGTAAAACCTGCTCCGCCGCTTAAAATCACATGTCTCCTAACTCCTCCATGCACGTTTCCCCTCATCGGAACCCCATCTTTGTCTGAGCCACCTTGGATTTGGACGGTATGGGCTGGTAAATCCACAACGGAGCCATCCAGTTTTTCGCCTATTTTTCTGCCAATGAAAGGTGTTGCACGTGCTTCTTCAAGTTCCACTACTTTTGAGGTTCCAGCTTGGGGGTCGGAAACTATTACCTTAAATTTCGCCATAGAGCGTCTCTCCAGCGCAGTAAGAAGTTGAACATCTATCTATTAAGTATATACCCTAGTGAGATTTAATTTATACTAGAGATGTTTTTTGTCCGCCGAACCTTTTGGGTTTACGGTAGAAATGCATTTGAGTCCCGTTAACGATCATTTCGTCGTATTTTGTCCAGCCTGCCTTGCTAGTTCTCTTACTACTTCGGGGCAATTGATAAATTGATTGAGGATGCTAAATGAGTAAATGTACGGTGAAGAATGGGAATCAGCAGAGCATAGTCTTCAAACCGCAAAACGACAGGCAATTACGATAAAGGATAAGGTCCGAATTGATGTTGCCCTTGATTTGCTTGGAAACTTCAAGAAAGAGAAAATAACTGTACCATAAATAGGTAGGAATTAAGGAAACGTCCAAGGCTTGATTTTAGCCTTAGCAACCATGATAAACTCTAGGATCCATAAAGAGCGCAGACGCTAAAAAGACAGGAAGCCTCAGGATTAATTACCGAGAAAATTCCAACAGAAATCGGATTGCAGAATCTGTAAACTTGACATGTGTAACAGGTTTGCTGGGGCTCTGGATCAAATAAAGGAGAAAGAGCGAAATGCGAAACGCTCTTCACGAGACTATGGCTATTAGTATCGTGAAACAAACCAGAGTCCACTCAGCCCACATTTTTTCAATACCAATCCAGTTACTAAAAAATGAAAGGGGTGTTGGAGTTTGTCTTTTATGCTTTCTTCTTTAGCAGTAGCATTGCAAGGATTCCGCCAACAATTGCGATGGCGACAAATAGGCCTGCGATTGCGGGAACAAAGTAGGTTTCAGCTAGCGAAACTGGCTGAGGTGTTGGACCTGCGGTTGCTTCAGGCGCTGACGTCACTGAGAAAGCAGTTGAAGTCTGTGTTGGCCAATACGAGTTGCTACCAGCAAAAACAGCATTAATCAAGAACATGCCAGGAATATCAGGAGTCCACTCAAAAGAGTAAAAGCCATTGATGTCTGTTGTTGCAGTTCCGATCTGGCGGTAGTTACCGATAGCATCTGTCACCACAATACTTACTGGTACGCCGGTTGCGTTTGTAGGTTTAGGTTGCTGCATATACACGTACTCCATCCAAGCCTCCTGGCTCTCATCGCTGATTGCCGGAACACCATTAGGGAAACGTGCACTGCGGTCGTTGTCTTTAGTTCCAGAAGACACATCATAAACGTTCCCAGTAATAAGCACATTTGTACCAAACGAGACGACGTTTTGCTGAACACCTGCGGTGATACTTGTTGGGCCTTTGCCGTAAGTGTAGATTTGGCAGTCATAGCTGTTCCAAGCAACAAGATAGCCATCAGCAACCGCACTAGGTTCACGTCCGTAAAAGCCAAGAGCCTTCCAGACAACTGTCCCATCAGTGCAGTTTATTGCTATTTTGTGTGCGTCAGAGAACAGCGGCGGATCGTACATGCGGGATTCTGAGAGGAAAAGCTTGCCATCTGCGATGCTATGTGAACCAAAGTGCCAGAACGGATAGATACCATACGGAGTGTTGTAGCCTGCGTCTCTAGGCTCATAGGTCCACGCCAACTTTCCTGTTGAAAGGTCGATTGCGTTGACGTAGCCGCCAAAGTCCCAGATGTAGCATTGATCATAAGCGATTGCGCCGCCCCGCTCTAGCGTACTCAAAGCGTTACCTGGCAGTGTTACGACTGAACCAACTTGATTGCCTGTTAGTAAGTCGTAGGTGTATGCTTCGTTGGTGTCTTTGTCATGTTCCACCCAGTGCTGGTCACCGACAGCGATGACTGATACTTCATGGAATGCCGGCAGATATGTCCTGTTTACAGGTCCCCATAGCAGAGCACCGTTTGTCGCGTTAAACCCGCATTCTACTTCGTAGGTTGCGCCGAATTGAGTAGCAAAAGTAGACAGTAGCGGACCGTACGAACGCATAAGAATTACGTCATTTGTTCTTCCTGCAATGCTCAAAGCTGGACTAATAGCTGAGCCATCCGACATTTCGGTTGGAATTGGTACTTGCCATTGGTTGCCTCGTGTGAAATTGATGTTTCCTGATGGACGTATGATAGACGATGAAGATGCAGCACCAAAGGCAGTTCCGCCTTGGAAGCATCTGGTTGAGTTCCACATGGTTAAGTTGCCGCCGCTAGTGCTATAATAGTACACTGCTCCTTGCGTGTTGTAGTCTCTGGTTTCAACTATGCCCGGCAAACCAGATCCGCCTAAAAATCCACCGCTTGGCACACTTGTAACGTTTGCGATGTGATATCCAGTCAATGGGTCTAAGACTTCCCAGACGCTGTAACCACTTGAGCCGCTACCCACAGACGGCGCTAGACACATTAGATATGCTTGGGTTCCGTATTCCTGTATGGTATGGAACTGCATATCCCAGCCAAAGAGTGGTGTGACATTTGTGTCCTTGTGCCAGACCAATTGTCCAGTTCTTAGGTCGACTGCGTTTATGCCAGGGGTATCAACGCTAGTGGTGCTTGTTGGTGTGTTGGGGTAGAGTTTGTAGTAGAGGATGCCGTTGAGGATTATGGGTTCGAATTGGTTGTAGAGAATTGATGTTGAGGTATATTGGCTTTCTTGGTCGCCGCTAATTGGCAAACCAACTTGTCCACCGAAAGCTGTTGGCTTAACCCACATGATGTGAGGTGAGTTAGGTGCTTCAGTGTAGGGGTTAAAGTTGTTTCCAGTTGCGTCGTAGCCGCCGGTGCTAGTGAATGATGGTTGGTATAGTCCCCACCAGTTGCCGCCGAGCTGTGACCATTGGTAGTTTGTTGCGTAGATTGGACGAGACCAGTACTCCGTTGGCAGCGGTACCACGTTTGCGCCTGAAATCGGCTCTTCTTGAACTGTGAAGTAAGCTGGAGTGCTGATTGTT
>JBJKPJ010000234.1:0-13263 GCA_046706605.1 Bathyarchaeia archaeon
TGTCTGGGCTTACTTCACACCTTTCTTGATGCCCCAATTTGATCCCCTTAAGAGTGCTAGAGACAAAATCGCTTCCAACAAATACTTTTTCTTAGCTACAGCGCGAACTTCGTAAATGCTAATATTCATATGTATGATGAAAAGGAACAATATGAGCATCGCCATGGCAACTAATGGAACCGCTTAAGCTATAATATACCGTTACAATCTTCTGAAATCTACTTCTGGAAAGGAGGAGACACCTCTACCATTACCCCCATTGTACTACTTAGACGAGATCTGGATCGTCGCAAAATAGTTGCGCTATTGGTCAACATGGCATCTTTTTAGTCAAGCTATGAACAAGAAAGAGCGATTTAATTCGCAGCGAAAGATGAGTAGGCGATTGTCAAGAATTTTCGCAGCTCTTTAGCAAACCATATAACCAAATTGTTACTACACTTTATCGTGCGAATCCAAATCCTCTTAGCATTTGCCGCTATCTTTATACTAGGGTTGTCGGGTGGCTTCTATCTTGCTTTGTATACTCAAAGCCAAGTTGCTTTGTTAGCAGGTATTGCAGTACTTTTTGCTTTTCTAACATGGTTAGGATCAGGAACGGAAATAATAACGCTAATTCGAGACTGGTATAAAGAGGGACAACAAAAAGTTGTGTTCTCGTTAGAGCTAGATCTTCAAGCAAACCCTCATCTTTACTCACCAATGTTAGAATTGATAACTATGACTGGAGAACGGACAAACATTTCAAGGCGGTACTTGAAAGCAGGCATAAAAAATAGTGGTGGCATAGTAGCAAAACAGTGCAAGGTGACCTTAAGGCTTGTCAGGTCTGATGCTGGAATTAGGGCTCCTTCTCAGGAGCCAAAAGTCCTTCTTTGGGAAAACGGCCAGATTTACCAAGATATTGGAATTAATCGAACTGAATATGTTCATGTTGTTTTGTCTGATAGCCGTTTGGAATCCCACCCTGATGAGAATATTTTTGCTCTTATTTCTACTCCCGATACCGTAAATATGATTCCTGCCAATCAGATCCGTGCTCAAGATGGTTTTGGAGTTGGAACTACTGACTTTGATTTAGTTGCAACATCTGAAAGTGGGGAAACTCTAACTACCAGACTGCGAATCCATGTTACGAATAGATGGCAAGAACTAACAATGGAGAAAATTGGTTAATAAAAATTGGGTTCTATATACTTTATTGTGGTTTCGAGCTATCTGACTTCAACAAGCTTGATAATATTGCCATAACATCTTTTTCTGTGGGCATTTGTTTATCAAGCTCTGCGAGTTCAATTGCCTTCTTCACACATACAGTGCTAATTACATTTTCGTTGATAGTTCCTTTATATTGGCTATTAGTAAGAGATTCTTTTACTTTTTCTTTTAAGAGCTTGAATAGTAGCAGAGTCCTTATTCCTTTATCGCCATGATTCTTAATCAGGCTATCAAGTTGACTAATTCTAGAGTGATCTATTGACAAAGTCTATCTCCTCATCCGTTATTTTGTTGAATAGCTGATCTACAATTGTTCTTCCTGAATCGCTTAGTTCTTTGGGCACAATTGGACATATAACATTCCAAACTATATCTGATTGAATCGAAGCTAATGTTGGAGAAACAACTTGCTGCATTAATTTTTTTGTTTCTATAGGCCGTTCATTATCAAGCCTGTCCCACTGCTGTTTAATTAGCTTCCAATTTTGATAAATAGAATCAGCGACTGTGTATATTGCCCAGCACTCTCTTATTACTGGAACCTGTTTTAGAGCGAAAATAAGAAACTTTTTAACTATATCAAATTTGACTCTAAAGCCATTGTCAGGACTGACTCTAAATTTTAAACAACTACTTCCAATCTTTTCCGTTTTTCTCTTTCTAGGAGTTATCGGTCTGCGCCTTCCAAACCGATCAGTATAAAATCCCACCACTGCTATCAGTTTGCTCCAGTAGCAACCTATTGAATGTTTGGTTAAAAAATTTTGTTCAAGAAAGGGTGAATCAGACAATTGGTGATTTTTATTCTTGTGTAAAAAGTGTGTTTTTTAGCAGTTAATAATGCGTAGCATCTTTTTTATGGGCAGGCTTCGCTCGTTCTTTCTCAATAATGTCTGATCGAGGCATGTTATTCTTGCTCTGTAATTTAGAGTTAGTGTCGTGTTTGGGCTAATAATGCATAAATACGCATCCTTCTGATCGTGTCTTAATAGTTGCGATAATTATGAATAAGCAGGTTATAGGGCAGGTTAAAGCCTTTGAGAAGGGCGATTACGTCAAAGTGTCATGGTTTGATGCCAGCGATGCCAGGGGTCCACTTAGTGACCATAAAAAGCCTGAATGCTTGGTTGATGAATGGGGCGTTTTTCTTGGGGTTGAGGGTTCACCTAAGCACCTGCTTTTAGGGAAGCATTTTGTCAGGGGAGATCGAGTTTGGGAAGCCACCAGGATTCCTGTAACTCTTATTCAGAGTGTTGAATTAATTGCAAAGCATTCTTCCCCAACGGTTTTTCTGCGTAGGTACACAGTTCAGCCGCCCAATCGGCGAGTTGTGAGGTTAAGATTTGATGAGTGATGACTGGGTTAAAAGAGCCCTAACCAGACGAACTAAAAAGAAGGGGACAAGAAGCAGCCAGGAGTTGTTGGTTGTAGAGCCTGATGAGCGAGTTGTCTATGCAGTGAAATTTGCAATTGGAATGACTGCTTGTCTCACCGTTTTGGAAGTTGCTCATTTAGTTGTTCTTGGGGTTTGGAATAGCGAAATCTTTGCTTCAATTACGGGTTTGAGCGGGACTGTTTTGGGAATTTTTGTGGGACACAAAACATGAGTATGATGAACCTCAATGAGAAGCGGCTCTTCAAAGTCTTGGAGTTTCCCAAGCATTTGCAGACTACCTTAGTGACTTTGCTGAAGTTGGGGCTGGCAACAGCAGAGGACGTTGCAAAGTGTAGTGGAAAAGCGCGAGCGGTTGAAAGTTCCTACCTAAACCAGCTTTACACCATGAAAATTGTCATTAAGTCCCGGAGACAGCGTAAAGCGTTTTTTCGAGTAGACTTGGAGGCGCTGGATTGGTGAAAGGCAAACCATGGACTCCTGAAGAAGAGAGCCGGTTAAGGCAGCTGTTTAAGGCTAATCGTTCGGCAAGAGCCATCGCCAGAATAATGGGGAAAAGCCGCGAGAGCGTTTTCATGAAGATTGCCCGTTTAGGGTTAGAAGTTGTTGATGAGCAAAAAAATTCAGCTGTAACAACAACTTCTCCGCTATCTGCACTTCAACTGCCTTCTGAGCTGCCTAGCATAGAGGAGCAACTCAAGATTTTGGCTGCTGCACTTGAGACTTTGCGTTCCGGGCAGGTTGAGAAACTCGACGTGATGAGGCTTCGGACAGTTATCCAAGGTGTTAGGGTCTATCAGGAGTTGCTTGCGGATTATGTTGATTATCGTGGGATTGAAGCCAAAGTAGCTGAATTGGAGGAAAAGTATGCCAAACTGCTTGAAGACAAGGCCAAGGACAATTCGTCCAAGCCAGTTTCTGCCCCAGTGGAAACGGGTTCTGCACAATGATGCCTTAGTTGAAAAGGCTGAGGTAGAAAAAGCGCAGACGCTTAGCAGTGTCCCTGTCGAGTTCTGTCGCCAAGTTTTGGGGTTTGAGCCCTATGACTATCAGAAAGAGCTCATTGCGCTTTATCTTCAGAACCAGTTCACAGCGGCTCGTTGGTGTCGCCAATCTGGCAAATCCTGGATTATTTCAGGCCTCCTCTTGGATGATGCGTTAAACATTCCTGATTGCTTCATAGGCGTAGTTGGACCTAGCTGGCGCCAAACCAAACTAAACATCCGACGCATCGCAATGTTCGAGCGACACTTGCCTTGTGGTTCTTATTTGAAGCCTCAAAAAACCCGCTTAGCTTTTCCAAACGGCAGCGTCATAGAAGCCTTCCCCAACAATCCGGATACTATCCGAGGCCATACGTTCCATAGGATCTGGTGGGATGAAACCAACTTCACAGCCAACGACCAAGACCTACTTGACGCCATACTCTTTGCTTTGGGAACCACTAACGGTAAGCTAATCTGCACCAGCACACCTTGGAACACAGATAGTCTGTTTTGGAAGATGTGCAATCACAAAGACTACTCGGATTTTGCTCGGCATCATGTATCCTGGGAGCGAGTTGTTGAGCCAAATGGCCCTTGGAAACGCAGCTTTCTTGAGAAGATCAAGCGCCAGTTCGGTGAGGATCCTTCCCGTTGGCGCCGCGAAATGGAGGCCGAATGGGCAGAGGATGAGAACACTTGGCTGCCCCAGAGCCTTATAGTCTCATGCATAGGCACTTTGAAGAATTGTGGAATTGACCTACAACCTTTCGATTCAGAGAAGGGCTGTGAAGGCATGTTCTTTGCAGGCTTAGATTTAGCTCAAGTCAGAGATTACTGTGTGCTCTCTGTACTTGAGTTAGTTAATGATGCGCTTTATCTTAGACACCTAAAGGTTTTCAACCAACCCACAAAATACGCCAACGTCTTAGGCTATCTCAAAGCGCTGCAGGATCGTTGGGGTGGCTTTCAAAAGATCCGAGTTGACTTCACCAAAGAAGGCCCAGCCATAATAGCAGATATGGAAAATGCAGGCATCAAAAATGCCGAAGGCGTCCACTTCAGCGTTACTCGAAAGAGCGAAATGTGCAGCCTCTTAAAGAACCGTCTGACGGATCAAAAGCTGTTTTATCCTCATCTATCCTGGGAGAAACCTTATCGCAGCGACCTCTGCAGCGAGCTAAACGTTGAGCGTTTTGAACTTCGCAACGACGGCGCTCTAATGTTCAGTCACCCAAACGGAACTCACGACGACGTCTTCTGGGCTATAGCCCTTGGAGTATACGCAACCGTCGAAATGAAGGCGTTTGATTTGGAGGCATTCAAGTTTGGCTAAACTCAAACCAAGAGAGCACTTCAAGATCAAATTAGTCCGAAGACTCTACGACAGAGATCAAAGCAAGTTCACCTTCAACATATCCTATGAAACAACAGCAAAAATAACGCCCAGATCGCTTGTTGTTGCAGAAGCATTCGGTTTAGGCATCGATGAAGCTCAGAAATTCAAAGTTTTAGATGCAGAGCTCAAAATAGGTCCCCAAGACATCGTTTACATCACTGGTGACAGTGGGAGCGGCAAAAGTGTTCTGCTTCGAGCAATAAGAGCAGACTTGGGTGATGAAGCCATCGACCTGTCTGAGGTTGCTGTAGATCCAGAGAAACCCTTGATAGAAACAGTTGGCGCCACAGTTGAAGAAGGCTTAGAGCTTCTAAGCAAAGTTGGATTAAACGATGCTTTCCTATTCCTGCGCACCTATAATCAACTGAGCGATGGTCAAAAATATCGCTACCGAATCGCCAAACTTATCGAATCAGGCAAACAATGGTGGCTGATGGACGAGTTTGCAGCAACACTAGACCGCGATACAGCAAAGATAATCAGCTATAACCTGCAGAAAATCACCAGACAGCAGGGCAAAGCAGTCATAATAGCCACAACCCACAGCGACCTTCAAGAGGATCTAAAACCAAGTGTTCTTGTGCATAAGCGGTATGGGGAAGAAATCAGAATTAACTACTACCCAAACACCGCAGCAAGCGAATGCAGCCTAACCAAAGAAATGAAAATAGAACCAGGAACAAAAGAAGACTGGAAAAAACTCAGCAGTTTCCACTACAGAGGGCATGGAGTATCAGTTCCACGGAAGATTTTCCGAATGGTTAGAGGAGATGAGCTCTGCGGTGTAATCGTCTATACCTACCCACCTCCGGCTTGCTATGGACGACTACTTGTACTGCCAAGAATGACAATGCAAGAAATCAACCAAAAACTGAGCACCATCAACAGAATAGTGATCCATCCCAAATACCGAACAATAGGTCTCGGAGAAAGAATTATTCGTGTCACGCTACCGCAAGCTGGCACTCTGTTGAATTGATCGCTGTGATGGCAAAATATTCACCCTTTGCCGAGAGAGCAGGCATGCAAAAAATAGCTGAACAAGAATCAGGTAAAAGCCTAAAAAAACTAAACCAGATGCTCATACAGCTTGGATTCAATTTGCAGCTAATAGGCAGCCGACGATATGTAGAATCAAAACTTGATAGCCTAACTGAAAAACAGGTAGGCGAACTCAAAATTGCCTTTATGGCAAACAAACATCCACGCTTTAAAAAAGAAGTAGCAGCCAGCCGACACCAGCCATTCGGGAAAACATCTGATTATTTAAAGTACGTCGAATTTGCTGATAATACTAAAATCAGTAGACTCATTAAAACGCTAGCAATGCTTTCCCAAACAAAAGTCTATCTCTTCTGGATGAACCTGGACAATATCAGGTGAAACAGAAATTAATGAAAATAGTCAGTAGTCTTCTGGGGGCATAACCGTGTATCTGCCATCTTCGTTTTCAAAGATGGAGGTGGGCTGTTTTTTGCTATCCGCAAGTTCTAAGCGTTTATTATATCGAACATACGTTCTATGCAGGATTTGTTTTGGATAATTACGTCGGGGAAGAGTATGTGATTGCCTTGTTCCAATTGGACTAAAGTATATTGTTGCTGCTGATTTCTATTGAAGTCAGGGAATGCTGTTACCGAAACGACGAAAGCGTCCAAATTTACGTCGGGTTTGTCTAGTTCTTTTTGCAGTTCTTCTTTTAGAAATCTGTGAAGGTGAAGTTTGGGATCATCTATGGTCATATGCGCTAATCCTTTAGGGTCGATGAACACTATTGTTTGTTTGATATCGGTTTTTATCCAGAGGATAAAGTCAGGATAGAACGAGTGAGTTTCGTAGAAGCCCACGCCACCTTTTGGAGGGTTTCTCAGGAGATAAATTTGGGCATTAAACGGATGAGTTTCTAGATATTTTTTTAATTCTATTATAAAGTCTTTTTCACCTTTGTTTAAGCCTGTCGGAATAGTTTCGATTTTTTGGCTGTCTTGTTTTATTAAGAGCGGTTGATAGATGTGCCCCTTGAAGAATGCATTTTGGAAGGCAATCGGTTGTTCGCTGGTGAAGAGTTTCAGGTCGCTTATAGGTATTGGTTTGTCGGAGGTTGTGTAAATTCTTCCTGAATCTACGAGATCTTTAATTTTATCTATTAGTATTTGGTCTTCTTCGCTTAACTTGACTATGTACGAACCCAGAATGCTATCCGGATCGAGAGCTTTCAATTGGACATGTTTCTTTTCAGCTGCGTTTCTCTTCTTTGAATAGTAAAGGTTTAGGTATTTTTGTAGTATCAGGACGACTATATCGGTGGTTTGTTCTACTGCTTGGAAAGTTTTGGGGTTTATGAGATCTGGGTCGCAGAGTAGCACGTATTTTTGGTCGTAGATGTATTGTTTGAGGTTTTCTTTGGCGATTGCTATGTTGAAGATTTCACGTTCGTATTTGTATTCTAGTATTCTGTAGTATATGTCATCCCAATCTAAGATGTCAAGGATTTCTTTTCTAAAGTACTGCGACGTCTGGATGTTGGTTGCAGTTAGGATATGATCTCCTCTACTGTCTATGACCAGCGCTCTCGGGATAAGGTCGATTTTTACGTCCAACTTGTAGGCGGGGTCTTTGGGGTTAGTTGTTAACTCGAGTTTTAGGAGTTCTTGATGGAATGCCCACTCATCTTCCAATCCTATTGTTTGCAGGTCGTCGGGGAATGGATTTAACTTTTTTACTGGGATTATTGTTTCGCAGTTAAGGACTTCTTCTTTATCGATTATTTCCTTAAAGTTCTCCATATAGTTGGCTTGGATACCAAAGATTTGTAACGTTTCAAGGATTTCAATGTGAGACGGATGAGGTGGTGAAACAAATTGGCTTCTCTTCAATCCAAGGTTTTTTCCTTTTAGTCTGACGCCTCTGCCGAAAAGTTGTATGATTTGTGGTCCTGCCCCTTTTCCAATATAGAGTAAGCTCATTGTAGACACACGCCAAGAGTTCCAGCCTTCCACGAATTTCTTTGAGCCGATAAGCATGTTTACAGAAGAATCAGGTTCTTTAATGCCTTCAAAAAGGGACTTGCTTATTGCTGCTTTTTGCAAGATTATATCTGGAGCTTCCTTGTCAACAAGTTTTTGGAATCCAGTTTTGTCGCCTATATTTATGACAGCGAAGTATTTTTCCGCCGTTCCAACTTTTAAACCTATTTCGCCCTCTGCATCCTTCAGATCGATAAGGTAGAGCGTGTGCCCAGAAGCTTCAGGAGAAGCATAAAATATGTTTTTGAGTATACCATTGTAGATGTCTTGGGCAGAGGAATTGTTTTCTCTGAAATAGATAAAGTTGCGTTCTGGGTATCTCGGAGCGAAAACGTCTTTTTTGTCTGCTATTATGCCTGATTGACCGTTCAAGATATCTTCGATTTGTTGCGTGACTTCAGCTTTGTCTTGATTTAGGAGCCAGTTTAGGAATTGGACTACTTTGAACACATCGGAGGACTCGCTCTGAACTTTGCTCCCGACAAATATCCAGAGAGGTTTTTCTATATTATATTCTTCTATATGTTCACCTTGTTCTTTGTATTGGATAAGTTGTTCATAGAAAGCCATTGCATTGGCTAGAAGAAGAGTCTTGGTTTGTTTGTCGCCAAATTCTTTTTTGCCGAGGTTTAATATGTGAAAGTCTTTGCCATAACCATCGCCATAGAAGTGCTTATATGAATAATCGAAAAGTATGGCTTTTGAGTATTCTCTAAGCGCTTCTTGATTTTCAATTACTTGCCCGAAGGTAGCGCTGTATTCAAAAGTGAAGCCATCTTTTGCAAGTCTCTCGCGAATATTCTTCCATTTCATGTCAACCTTTCTTTCTTGCCCTTTTTGTCCTTTGTGCCCTTCATCAACAAAGACAAGATTTTTTGTTCCAAGGCTTGAGATGTCAATAGTTACACCTTCACCTTTCTTATCTTCGGGCATTTTGAGTTTATGGATGCTGATGACTTTAACTGAGTTTTTGTCCGCCTCAAAGTAGCCGCCGTTTTCATTTTGGAAGAAAGTTGCTGGTATGCCACTTATTTTCAATTCAGTCAAGTGCTGACTAGACATGTCATCACCGGTTGTAATGAGGAGGATGTTTTCATACCTGATTTGGTTGGATCCTTTGTTATATGCTAAAAACTGCCAGTAATTAGCGTGCATGATTAGGGTTTTTCCGCTACCAGTTGCCATCCAATAGGCAATTTTTTGTAGGTCAGGACGTTTAGAGAAGTAATTTTCTGATTTTTCTTGTTCGACCCATTGGTTGAGTTCGTTTAGGAATTTTATGGGGTTCTGAAAATAGCTATCGAGATAAACTTCTGAAAAAAGTAAAGCTAAATACTGGTAATACTTGAAAGAGATTTTATCTTCTCTATTCCGCTTGAGTTTTTTAAAATATTTTGTTATGTTATCGTCGTATTGTCTGAGTTTACCCTCTGGTAAGGTATTACCTCTCTTTGAGAGCAGGGCATAATACATGTAGCTCCTACCATCTTCACCAACCCCCTCCGCAACGTCACTAAACTGCTTAATATCTGAAACGTTATGCAAACCAAGCTTGCTAGCCATAAACTGAGCAAGCAACAAATGATTCTCTAAACTGAATCGGGTCTTCAATTGAGCAGATGCATGTCTAATCTTAGGCATGAAGCTATGCTCCCATCAATCTTTTGAATTCCGGCTCTATTGGTCTTGAATTTCGGATATAACTTTCGCCATTGACTAAAATAATCTCAAAGCTTTCGTTTTTAATTATTGAATTTTCTATGAATTCTTTATCTCGTTTAAGATCTATTCCTGTGAGGTCTCTCCAAATAATCAAAACTCTGCGATTTTCTAACCTACCCTTGACTATCTGGTACTTCCGTTGGTCATCAAATAAGGTCCAAATAGTTTCAACCTTAATCCCTATCAGGTAATTAAAGGTCTCAACAACATCGACCACCTCCTCCTTTTCCTTCCCTCCATTTAGAACTTTTATGTAATAACTAAAGGGCGTCTTGAATCTTTCATTAGATAATCGTATAGGGCTTTCACGCGTTTCATTTCTTAGAAAATATGAAAGTATGTAGTCCGGAAGAGTATCAAGTGTTTTTTGAATTGCTCCATCTAAGGTAGTAAACTCAATATTGTTTAAAGAGTCCTCATACTGTTCGATTGTCTGATATTTAATAATCTGTTTTTTGCATCCATTGTTGTCTAGAGGTTTGCCTTGTTTCCAGTTGCGGGAGAAAATTACTTTGAGTATTCGAGGCTTTAATATTGTTTGGAAACAATTATCAGCTTCAACTAAAATGAATTTTCTGTTTCCACTATCCTCTTGATTCAAGTTTAGAACTGCTTGTCCAGTGGTGCCTGAGCCTGCAAAGAAATCGATCACATATCTTTGAGAGGAATTTTGGATTTCCATGAGATGTTTAATTAGGTTAGATGGCTTGGCAAAGGAATAATCAATCCCTAAATCTTTAAGCTCAGCAGAACTATGCCTATTTTCATATTTTGTAATGATGTCTACGGGAACTCTTCCTGATTCTTGTCTGTCCTTTAACCAGATTTTTGTATAAATGTTCCATTTTGCTTGTCTATGCTTAGATGATATTAACGAAGAACCAGTTGATTCTTTAAAAATTACGTTGCCTTTTGCTAATTCATCCTTGAACCTTTGATAAGTCCATCGCCATACGCCATCGTTATTTGCTGGTTCAACCTGCTTTCCCTCACTAATAACCTCTGGAAAAGCTGATCCAGGCGGGATTACATACTCACCATCAGGGCATTTAATCCAATAACGCTGATTTGGCCTAATATCCAAGTATGCTTGGTATAACCCCATGATTCTATATCTTTCACCTTTTAGAAGTCCTTCGGTTTCAATTTGGTTGTATACTTTTTCGATTAATTCCTCAGACAAATTTTCCCTAAAAGGTTGAAGCGAGTCTATTGACTTAGCATAAACAAGTATGTACTCAACATTCGGAGAGAAGAATTTTCCCTTATTGCCACCTGTTTTCATTAACCTACTAATAATTCCGATTCTATTACAACGTTCGAATATTGAATCCATTAGTTCAATAAGCTTGTCAATTTCATCTTGACCGATTGATATGAAAATAACTCCATCATTTGATAAAATTGCTTTAGCCATCTCTAGTCTATCATAGAGCATTGATAGCCAGCTTGAGTGCTGATAGTTGTCCTTATACAGAAACTCGTCTCCTCCCGTGTTATACGGAGGGTCTATGTAGCAAAACTGAATCTTGTCTTTCCAGTTAAGTAGATTCAATGCTTGAAAATTTTCCGAATTTATGAGAATGCCAGTTATCCTTTCATCCAAATTATCGATATTGTTCAATATTAGAGACTTAAATTTGGGGTCAAAAAACTTTGTGTCAATGGTTAGTGTTGGATTAGCGACAAGTAATTCAAGGGCTCTCTTCTCTGCATTTTTCCCAATTTGTGAGAGTTGGCTATTGGTTTCAATTAGCTTCTTATCAAAATCGAACGTTAATAGCTTCTGCCATTCGTTTAATTGATCTTTATTTGAAATAATTTGAGTATATAAAGCCGGATCTACCAAGTCTAAAGTGACACAGTAATCGGTTTTAAGGACGTATTTCTTTTTTTCAAAGAGACTTTTTTGAAAATTCTCGATCTGATCGAGGAACAGTATTACTTTAATAGCGATATTGCGAAATGCTGCTACTTTAGCCATGAGTAACTTAGAGTTCCCTTGGCTGAGTTCATTGATATCCCAGACTTCATTCTTTATATAAAAATCTAGCTCACTTTCTAGGAATCCAGCAAGATCTTTATGAATAAAGAAGTCCTTTGTATTGCGGTCGACATAGGCGTTGAGGTGTTTCTCGAGTAGAGACTTGCCCTCCGCAGAGACCGCTAGTATTTTCTCGATTGGGCTTCCATTTAGCAAGGGCGCTATTTTCGCAATAATTTCTTTGGCAAGAGTAGCTTGAATATCTGATTTTCCGATTCTTGAAATCTCCTCCTTTAAGAGTTCTCGATAATTGAATCGAATTTCAACAATTTTCCTATCGTCGTCTATTAGAACTGGGTTGTCTGACGAAAGAATGAAGTACTTTGTATCACCTTTTATATTTCCTAAGTCAACTTTTGCTTCGGTTAATACAAAAGTTATAAGATACTTTTCGGTTCTGAAGCTATACTTTTTGAAAAATTCCCCTGTCTTTACATAGTGCATACCCTTTGTTGCCCAGTGTAGAACAACTTCTTCACCGTTATATGGAACAGAATATTTATTTCGGTATCCATATCTCCGTTTAGGAATAAAATCGCCTTTGTCGTAGTATCTCGAAAAAAATTCAAACATGTGGTTGAAGACATCATTAATCTGGCTTTGTGTGATCCTAAAATCTTCAAGAGCTTTTTTCCTCTCAAGGTATAACTTGATTTTAGGGGCATCAGCATTCTTCTTTACATTACCATCGATGTCTAAAGTGCTATCACCAAAATCACGAACTATCTCAGCCCTAAGATTGTTGATTTCATTCTTTAGATCTGCTTTTTCAAGTAGATTGGATTCCTGAAACTGCACTTCCGCTTCAGCAATTAAATCTTGTTCTATGAACTTCTCAATCTCTTTACGTTTGAAATTCATTATACGGTAAATGCCAAAATCAAGGTCTTGGTTGTCAAACTGAAATAGTTCTCGCAGTAAGCGCTTTACTTTTTCTCGAATATTTTCTTCAATTTGTGCCAAGCGGCACCTCTCCAATGTGTTAGGTCAATCTGCCCTCAACTCACGTCTAGAGCGACCTTCAACTTGTATTTGCTATTTACTCTTCAAGCATTTGTGCCTTTTGCATAACCAGTGAGTTATTCGTTTTGTTGGCTTGCTTGGAAAAGATTAGAAATACAAGCTTGCTTTTGGCATGGAACTTTGTTAAACTATTCTTTTGAAAATTGATCTAAAGGCTCAATTTTGCCCTTCTTCTCTAAAACTAAAAGAATACGGAGAACCTCATTTTCTTTGACTCCAAGACACGTGGCAATATCTCTGGTGCAAGCATTTCCATGCTTTTTAATGTAGCGCAGAACACTCAATTCAAGGTTAGATCCATTGTTATTAATAATATGGCTAAACTTGCCTTGTCTGAAATATACTTTGGTTGCGTTGCCACAACCGTTACATTTACAATATTTAACTTGGAAGACTCCGTAAGTCCATTCTTTCAAGATTTTGTTAGCTTCTCCGCCACACAACGGGCATTCTAC
>JBJKPJ010000235.1:0-1760 GCA_046706605.1 Bathyarchaeia archaeon
GAGTTTTTCTGCTCGGTCAGAGTGCGCCAGCGTTTTTCCCCGAGGCAAGGCTCCAAACCGTTCAGCGATGGCTTTCATTCGGGCAACAAACGGGAACTTGGAATTCACGTAGCTCAAGAACGCCTCGTCAGCCCGCTCATCTGGCAGGTCAAAGAATTCTCTGGCTAAACTTCCCACTTCAAACTTAGAGGGCTTATGGGCGGTTTCAATTAGGATTCGATAGCCGTCTGTCCACCAGCCCGTTATGGCTTCCCTCTCCGAGAGGACAGCGTCAAATATTCCGCCAAAGGTGCGGTTAACCAGTTCGCCAAAGCAAGCGTGAACCACGATGTAACGGTCCAAAACCTCCACCACAATGTGGCTCTGGGTCGGCAGAGGCGCACCTTCTTTTATGTGCTCATCAATCTCCAAAGCAGTCTCCATCAACGTTTCCTTGTCAGTTACCCGTTCGACAGCTAACTGCTGCGCGGCAACTTCGGGTTTTTTGCCTTCCCTGAGTAGGTTAGCGACTTTTTCCCGCATGGCACCTGTTTGCTGGGCAAGGTCAAAGGGCACAGGCAAAATCTCTCCATCCCACCCAGGAATTGCCGCAGAGGGGTCTTCGGCTGGCAGCACATGCACGGTTCCTGTTTCGTCTTCGATGTTGATGATGCGCCAGACTTTTCCCCGCATAACAAAATTCAACCCAACCCGCGCGTGCAACACCATGAACTCGTCGCCTAAGGTGCCGATTTTGCGGTCGCTGATAACATTGATGACTGGATAGCGTTTCTCGTCGGGTATCATGGATAGATTGCTGTAGTAGTATTCGCGTGTTCTGCCTGTTTTCTTCAACAATTTCCCTTCCTGTTCTGTTCTGATCTTGTGTAGGCTCTCTAAAAACTCCACGATGTCTCGGAGCTTCTCTTCAGTTATGTTGCTGTAAGGGTAGGCACGGTGAATGAGGCTGGATAGTTCCGTTTGGGTGATGGTTTGTTTGTCCATGAGGATGCCTGCGATTTGATGCGCCAAAACATCCAACGCCCCTTCGTGGAACACTACGGGTTCAACCTTGTTTTGTTTGGCATTGGCTACCGCCGCAACCGACTCTAGTGTGTCATCGGGGAAAGCGGTTAGAATTACGCCTTGGGAGAGCCGCTCTAGGCTGTGTCCGCTTCTGCCCACTCGTTGAATTAGGCTGCCCACCTGCCGAGGCGACATATACTGTACAACCAAATCCACGTTGCCCACATCGATGCCAAGCTCCAATGTGCTAGTGCATATGATAGCTCTAAGCTCACCAGATTTGAAAGAATCTTCGATGGCAATGCGCTCTTCCCGAGACAGCGACCCATGATGTACGGCAATGTCTTGGCGACCCAACTGGTCTAAGCGGTGACCCAAAAGCTCGGCGACGGTACGGCTGTTAACAAAAACCAACGTGGACTTGTGACTGTCGATGAGTTCGAGTAAACGGCGGATTCGTGCCGCTGCTTCAGGCGCGGTTTCAAGTTTTGCTGCCAGTTCGTAGTCTTTTTCTGTTGGTTCCACGTATTCGACACGATACTGGTAGTTTTTTGCCAAAACTGCCTGAACCACAGTGATTACGCGGTTGGTTCCTGCGATAAACTGCGCTACTTCCTTTGGGTTGCCAACTGTGGCAGACAAGCCTATCCGCTGAAATTCTCTGCCCGTGGCCTCCAAAAGTCGCTCCAGCGCCAAAGTTAGTTGCGTGCCGCGTTTGCTTTCTACCAAATCATGCACCTCGTCAATCACTACGC
>JBJKPJ010000236.1:0-1078 GCA_046706605.1 Bathyarchaeia archaeon
AGTTAACGAAGAAGCAAAAATAATCTACTGGAATCCTGCTGCAGAAAAAACGTTTGGCTACACCTTTCAGGAAGCAGTAGGCAAAGACATCCATAAACTTGTTGTTCCAGAATCCGTGTGCCAAGAGGGAAAACAGCAAATAGCAGTCAGCGTCAAAACCTTCGCAGAAACCGGCATCGGCTACTTCACGGTGGGAAACGTGGAAGTTGTTGGATGCCACAAAGACGGCACCGAATTCCCAGTCGAACTATCCCTTTCACCCACCAAGCTGAATGGAAAATGGAACGCTGTCGGCGTTGTCAAAAACATCACACAAAGAAGAATATCCGACCAGAAACTCCGCGATGCTGAACGACGCTATCATACGCTATTTAATCAGGCGCCTTTAGGCGTGCTTATCCTTGACCCAGACACGCTGGGTTTTGTAGAGTTCAACGACCTTGCCCACATGCAATTAGGGTACACGCGGGAAGAATTTGAAAAATTAACTGTGTACGATATAGAAGCCCAACGGTCACCTGAAATAATTAGAGAACACACAAAGAGAATACGGGAGGAAGGAAAAGGGGATTTTGAAACAAAACACCGCACAAAAAACGGAGAAATAAAGAACGTTTTGGTGACCACCCGAGCTTTTCCATCAGGAAACAAGACGTTTTTGCATTGTGTTTACAGTGATATCACTGAAATTAAAAAGGTTCAAGATGCCCTGGTGAAAAGCGAAGAACTATCAAGAGCTATAGTAGCAAATGCACCTATAGGAATAGTAACTTCAGATACGAATTACAGGTTAATCACTGCAAATGAAGCATTCTGCCAAATCCTTGGATACACTGAGGAGGAACTGCAAAAATTAACATTCAAAGACGTCACGCACCCCGAAGACCTAAAGCAAAGCATCCAGAAAATGGATGAACTGCAAGCAGACAAAGTAGTTGCTTTTTCCATTGAAAAACGATACATCAAAAAAGATGGCTCCATAATAACTGGCAGAATCATTACAAATGCGGTTCGAGACCAAACAGGCAAACCCATTCTTTTCATCGCGGAACTTGAAGTCATAACCAGACGCAACCCA
>JBJKPJ010000237.1:0-5433 GCA_046706605.1 Bathyarchaeia archaeon
TTACTACATCGCCTAAATCGGAGACAGTGTTAAGACGCATGGAAATGCTCTGGAGCGCAAGAGATGATTGTGTCAGCATTTTTTTGACTTTGCGTATTTCGTTTAGTTCAGTGGCAAGGATTTTAGCTCTTGTTTCATCACGGGTAGATAGGGCTTTGACGATTTGTTGGAAGATGCTAGCGTCGCGGGCTTCAAAACGTTTCTCCGCGGCATCTAACATGCGGGTTTGGTAGTCTATGCGTTGCGTGACGTTGGCTATCTGGTCTTTTAAGCCGATTTGCGGTGTTCCTATTTCTTTAATTTTTGTCGCTACAGACTTTTCTTTTTCTTTTTCTTTTTTTGTCCAATTATTTGTGAAGCGGTTACCCAAACAATGTCCTCCTACATTTTTAAGCCCAAAATTAACGTGATAAACCTGTTCGAACTAAACCAATAAAACCGGTAGCATAAATCTGCTGGTTTTTACTGTTATTTATAAAAAAATTTTAAGCTAGCACAGTTCTGCTCCATAGCCCAGCCGGTAGAGTGATGGAGAAAGGCAAAAATTTATTTTTAAACTAGCCTTCATGAAGTTGTTGTTTTGGATGTTTTTTAAAAAAATAAGGAGACTGAGTTGGTTGGACATTTAGACTATTATGGCGAGACCACCACTGAGGTTACTGTTCCATGGATATATGGACCTTTTCTTGAAGCAAACAGATAGTTGCGTTTAATGGTTACTCATGCCTTGTTATTATCAACTTTAAATACAATTGAAACCAATACAGGCTTGAGCGTCTATGTCCGTGACATCAGAAAAGGTGCTTTACAAAAAGCGTGTGGTTGGCATAGTTGCCATAGCTCTTTTGTTGCTGTTTACGGTTTTAGCGTTATTACACGAAATTTCGTGGATTGTTTGGGTTTTAGCTGATTTGGCTGTTGCGGGCGTAGCAAATCTTGTACTACGAAGAATTGGCAGGACGCCCCTTTAGAATCCAGACTGAAGATGCAGATACTCTTTTTCTGTGTTAGTTGTAACAGACTGATAAAACAAATCTATAAATCAAAACAAATCTATTTTTTTCTTATAGGCAAGATTCAGCGTTAAGTTACTGCGCTAGGAGATGTTTGTTTTGAACCGAAAATTGTTGATAGTTGACAAAGACCCTCGTACTCTGAGGTCTTTTGATCGATTGTTTACGCGAGTAGGTTTTAATGTTGAATCCACCAGGTATGTTTCAGACGCATACGAGCTGCTAAAGAAAAACCATTTTGACTGTGTCATTATGAGTTTAACCCCCGCCAACCATGTTGGCGGACATGACCTGCTTGTTTACACCAAAAAAGTTACACCCAAAACCACTGCGGTTATTACATCTGAATTTCCCCAAATAAACAAAGCCATGAATTTGATAGCTTACGGCGCAGATGCGGTTTTTGCTAAACCAGTGGCGATTAATTTGTTAATTAAAGCAGTCGTAGACAACATACCCCCAAACTGACAGTTACTTAGTGCCTTTGGTAAAAATTACCCAAACATTATTTTCTTTCTTCATCTCTAAACTGCGCTTGTTTAGAATAGGTTCTATAAGGTTCGTGTCATACTCGTCAAAATCGGCTTGAATCACTAAATTGTAGTCCCCTGCTTGTTTGCGGTCTTCGTTTGGGTTGAGTTTTAGCCAAACCGCTGAAATAGGCAAAGCATCTCTGCAGACGCTAAGCATCTCTTTTAGGAAATCTACTACTTCTAGCCGATTGATCGGTGTTCCCCCAGCCCTGTATTTGATGCTTTAAGCATAAAAGCATTTACCTAAAACAAAAAAGGTATAGAAAAAAACGCCAAAAGGGCTTTCTAAAGCCGATATTTTTGCATCTTAGATTCCTTTTCCCAAAACAGAGGATCATCAACCCTTACAATTTCAACTTCAACCACATTCACTGGGTTAAGCAGCACTTCCCGAAATTTCGGCGGCAAATCAGGAATAGCTAAAAAATTCATCCTAGAAGTCTCAAGCTGCGCTGCGATTTTTTCTGTTTTCTTATTAGCGTAACCCCGGTACCAAATGCTTTTGCCTTCTTTGACGGCTTTGTCAAAGTCGCCTTTGCTGCATTGAATCAATTTGACGCCGTCTCGGATGAAAAAGAATGAAGCATTTTTAGGCATAGATAGTCAGGGCATACAGTTTGGTTAAATGCTAATATACGTTGTCATCTGCGCCTCAGAACCGATTAATTGCAAAGTCATCTTACAGAGACATATTCTGCCTCTTTATCCCAACGTGCAATTGTCATCATAGGCGCTCAAAACACCGTTTCATGGTAATATGAGGTTGTAATCGTTGATTTGGTCAAGCTCAACCGTTGCGTTAGCGATAATGCAATCCAGCAGATGCCCGCCCGCAGTGTGATCACTGGTTATTAGATGCAGATGGTAACCTGCATAGTCGACGCCATTCATGCTACTAGGGAACCAAAAACCAACAGCCGTCGCCGAAACATTCGTCAAATTAAAAACTGACTGCGTTAAAAGCGCCTCAGTAATGTTCGGGTAAGGCTCTACCTGTTTTTGGGGGCTACGGGTTTGCGCGTAATTGAATGTTCCAGTGACCTTTATCGCGTAAATTGCACCCAAAGAAGGCAACTGCCTATCAAGAAACGCCCTAAGCTGTGTGTAATTCACATCCGACACCATTACAGTTTTGTCAACTTTAAAGTAAGTAACAGTAGCGTATGGTGCTGTCTGGTTAGGTGAAACCAGTTGCGGGATGCCGTCGCTTGGAATCTGGTAGAATTGGCCATCGACAGCAAGCATCTCGCCGTCTAACCCGTCAAATGTGCCGATCCCAAAATCCCCATGCTGCTCCAGTACACTGTAGTTCATGATGCCAGCATAGTTGCCATCCGAGAAAGTGTTGAATGCCGCCACCTGAAACAGCACATTGCGGTCCACAGGTGCACCTTGGTTGCTTTGTATTTGCCAAACAGTATAGATTGTTGCAAAGGCAACAATAATAATCAATGCAGACGCTATGAGTAATTTGGGTTTACGCAGCATTTTTACCACACAGTTCTGTTTGCTTGCATTTTAGGGTGACTTGACTAAAAATGTTTTTTGTATTCCCCTAACATCAGCACTATCTGATTTATGGAAATTATTAAAAAAACGGAAAAATGAAGGTAGGCACAAGCACTTAGAGGGCGCTGGTTTAGCTGGTTTGTGTTTTGCTCTTCTTTTCTTTGTGTGCCTTTCTTTTTTCGTCTCGTTCTTTCTTAGTTAACGGTTTAGTTTTTTTGGGCATTTCTTTTGTTACTCCGAAAAGAAATCTATGTAACGTTCAGCTAAAATAACTTTCGAAACCCGATCGCCAGCGTTAAGTGTATTCTCTAAAGGTGTGACCGCATTTTGTGCAACGCATAAACTGGGTTGACGCTTCGTCGCCGCCCCGTGTCTGCACTTGCCAAACATAGACTTCCATGTTTCCGCATTTTTCACATTGCTTCTTGATTTTAGCCATAGTGTTAACTTCGTCTTCCTGAGCAACTACCGTCATGAATGGTTTAGGCTTAGGCTGAATTACCGCGCCAGTACGTGCTTCGGCTTTGCGATCGTTGGGTTGCTTTGTAAAGTTACATTTTGCGCAGCATAACACAAATGAGTTCTCGCCTGTTTTTTTAGGTTCAAGACGAGAGCCACAGTTTGGACAAAACTCCATTAAACAGAATCCTCTTTTTCTTTATCTCACCATAAAACCCAAAATAAAATATAAGCATTATTTTTTCATCAATAAAACTCCCCGCTAAATACAGCAACCTATAATTAAAACTGCCCTGCACCGTTAAGCGAGGCAACAAAATGGAAGATCTCTCCCAAACCAAAAGCGAGTGGCAAAACGTAGAGCATGCTCTATCATACCTTGCGCGAGCCGATAAACTGCCTCACCGCACAGAAGCCGACAAAGCTCTGCTGGAACAAATTCCATCAGAAATCAAACGTGTCTTGGATTTAGGCACTGGCAACGGCAGGACGCTTGGGTTGATTTTACTAAAAAACCCAGATGCAGAAGGTGTTGCACTTGACTTTTCTGACCCAATGCTTGAGCAAGCCAAAAAATGCTTCGCTAACAACCCCCGGGTTACAATAGTTAAACACGATTTCAGCCTACCACTCCCTAAAGAGTTGGGCACCTTTGATGCCGTAGTCTCTAGTTTAGCCATCCACCATTTGACGCACCCAAGAAAAAAACAGCTCTACACAGAAATCTACCATATGCTAAACCAAAAAGGCATCTTTTGCAACCTAGAACACGTAGCTTCACCAACACTTAATTTACACCTAAAGTTTTTAGCCGCCGTAAATATGACTCCTGAAACAGAGGACCCTTCAAACAAGCTACTGGACATTGAAACTCAGTTGGGGTGGCTAAGAGAAATTGGGTTCGTTGATGTGGACTGTAGCTGGAAGTGGCTTGAGATTGCGCTTTTAGTGGGAGTTAAACCTTAACCAAATTTTAAGCTGCCGACTGCAACGGATTAACGCTAAATAGAAACAATTAATAACCTGAAACTCCAACAGACAATAGAGGAATTTTAACAAATGACGACTTTAAGCATGGAGCAAATTGACTGGGGACACTGGGTCTTAAGATTAGTCGCATTAATCATTGACGGCATACTTCTTACAATTGCAGCCGCCATAATTGGCGGAATTATTACCCTAGGAGCAGCATTATCAGGTGGCTTCTTCTTTTTCTTTGCAGGCACAGGCGTACTTCTGTTCGGGTTCGTTTGGGGAATACTAGCATTACTCTACTACATGATACTTGACGTAACTTGGGGCGGAACAATAGGCAAAAGAATAATGGGCTTACAAGTTCAAATGTTAAACGGAGACAAAATACCCTTCGATAAATCATTCATTCGTAACATAAGCAAAATCTATCCACTATTCCTAATACTCGATTGGCTTGTCGGAATCGTCACACCAGGTGATAAACGCCAAAAATACCTTGACCGCGTCGCAGGAACAATAGTGATTCAGACAAAACAACCCATAGGAATAGCATCTTCGACTCCACCTCCACCACCCCCGCCACCACCAGAATAAAACCCCTACTTTTTTAGTTTCATCCAAAAAGTAAGCCTGTTTAATTAAAGAAAAAAATAAATTGTTTAGTTCTTGATTTCCTTAATCCACTCAAGAAACTGATTTTCGCTAAGTCCACTGCCAAGTCGAGCATCAAGCCGCTTACATACCTTGCCATTCTCAAACAAAATTAGTGTAGGAACTGCAGGTATCTTGTAGACATCCCAGAGCGGGTCGTCATAGTCATCTAAAATCACATGAACAATGTTCTCGATGCCGAGATTTTGGGATTTTTGGTTAAAGATGGGCAGAAACCTCATGCAGAAGGGACACCAAGTGGAGTAAAACAGCGCGAGAACTTTTTTGTTTTT
>JBJKPJ010000238.1:0-2082 GCA_046706605.1 Bathyarchaeia archaeon
GCATCAAAGTTGGTGGCGGATAATAAGTAGGCGCAGCGGTGGGGACGGGTGTTGAGGTTGTTGTTGGTTCTACAGGTAATCTTACAAAGAACAATCCGCTTGCGCTGTTACCTGCAATGTCAGTAACTGTTAACATTCCCGTATAGTTTCCGGGTGAGGCATAGGTATGAAAGGCTGTTATACTTGACACTAAGGGGGTTCCATCGCCAAAATTCCAGACGTAGCTCACTATTCCATAGTTGTCTTCGCTGTAACCTCCGTCAAAGTATAGTGTTCTGTTTTCCGGGGAAATCAAATACAATTCAGGGTAAGATATTGGTGGCGTTATGTCAAGAGTTATGCTGGCGCTTGCAGTTGTGATTTGGCTGGCGTTATCCTCGAATTGAACATACACTGTCCTCAGACCATCATCTCCTGGGGTTAGGGTCCAATTTGCTGAGGTAGCGTAAGATTCCCAGTTTGACCAAGTGGTGTTGTCGTTTGAGAAGCTCATTTGAGTTATGTTGGCTGCTGGGTCAACGGATAGGGTAAGTGTTACATCGGTTGTGTTGGTGAAGTTGCCGCCGCTGTTTATGGTAACCGAGTTTCCCGCTGCAAAGACGGGTTCTATCGCAAAAAACCCCGCTGATGTTACTACGACTGTTGCCATAAGTAGGAAAGTTAAGAAAAACGATTGCTTAGTTTTTTTCATTTGTGTTCCCTCTTCTTAGAAAATTTACTTAGTCAATTCATTATAAGAGTTTTCCCATATCTTGCCAGTTTTTTGGGAAAAGACTTAATTCTGTAAATGTTTCTCACACACAATAAAAACAGAGTTGAATCATGATGGCTAAACTGAGTGATTTGAAGTGGGCTATGGGTACAAGTATATTTGCAGCCAGCTTCATTTTTGGGTTATTCCTATTAGCTGTAATCTTTGTGCTTCAATACTACATTGTAGGCTTTGACCTGCTAACAGGGCTGCTTTTAGCCTTAGGCGGCACCTTGCTTTTCATACTGTTTGAATATGCTATCGGTCCATCAATCGTCAGTTTAACCACACATCTGCAATACTTAAAACCAGGCGAAAACCCATGGCTGGAAAATACTGTCAAAGAAATGGCTACTAAAAGCGGTATTCCCATGCCCAAACTGGCAATTGTGCCAAACAAAACGCCTAACGCTTTCACGTTTGGTAGAACAAGCAGTAGCGCCACCCTAGCAGTACATGAGGGGCTTTTGCGGAGTCTTAATGAAGATGAAGTTCGAGGCGTAATTGCCCACGAGTTGGGACACATTAAACACAAAGACTATATCGTGATGACGGTTCTTTCTGCCCTACCGCTTATCGCGTATTGGATAGCACAAATAGCTCTTAACGCAGCATGGTTTGGCGGTGCAACATCAAGGCGGGGAAAGGACCAGGGAAATGCTGGGGCAGTGCTAATAGCTATCGGCGCGCTTTCTTTTGTAGTTTACATTTTAAGCTTTCTTGCTGTAATGCGGTTGAGTCGACTGCGTGAACATTTTGCTGACGCCTACAGCGCCTATCTCACAGGTAACCCACGCAGCCTCGAGAGCGCCTTGGCAAAAATCACCTATGGCTTATCGCTGGCGCCTAAAGCTACCGCTGAAGCCCGCAGTTTCTACATCGAAGACCCCAGCCAAGCAAAGCAGGAAGTTGCAGAAATAATGGATAAAAAAGACGAATATGACTTAGACCATGATGGGGTTTTAGATGAGCGGGAGTTGGAGTTAGCGATGGAGAAAGAATCCAAATCCACTTGGGTGCAGATGAACAGTCTATTTGCGACGCATCCGCCCACGTTTAAGCGCATCTTGCTTTTGAAGGAAATTGAGCAGGAAATGGACACGGGAAAGTACAGCGGCGACAAAATCTACAACCATGTATAACCCCTTTCTTTTAGGTTAAAATCTTTTTTTGCCATGCGAAGACTAATATCTCTCAAGAAACGAAATACTATTAAATCAACCAAAAGAGACGCCTAGAATGGTAAATTACTGTCCTGAATGCGGCGGAGAAATCCAATATATTTCGCTGACCAAGCATTATGTCTGCAAAAGCTGCGGGTTGTCCTGCAC
>JBJKPJ010000239.1:0-4139 GCA_046706605.1 Bathyarchaeia archaeon
TAATCCGATGCATCAACGTAATAAATTATTAGGAATTTGAGGCTGAAATCGGCAAACTCCGTAAAGTTTACGCGGTCAAAAACGGCATATTCTGTGCCTTTGATTATGTCTGTGATAATTTTGGGGATTTTTCTAAGCTTCTCAACAGAGGTGTCATACGTTACGCCGATGTTGAATGTGACGCGCCTTTTTTCTAGTTTTCTAAAGTTCCGTACGCTGCCACCGGTCAGTTCCTTGTTAGAGATGACAAGTTCTTCACCTTGCAGAAGCTGAAGTCTTGTAGACCTAATGCCGATGTTTTTTACCGTTCCACTAAAGTCGCCGACGACAATAAAGTCGCCGATTTCAAATGGACGATCAAAGTAAATAGAAAAGGCACTAAAGAAGTCGCTAAGGGTGCTTTGCAGTGCGAAAGCTATGGCGATACCTCCTACACCTAAACCGACAACTGCGCCTGTGAGGTCAACCTTGAATATCCAGAGAAGCAGAAGGAACGCGAAGACGTAGACTACTATCTGTATGATTTTCTTTAGGATAAACAGCAGGTGGTGACTGTTTTTTCCCGCTATAAGAGACGTTCGGCTTGCGTACCAGTCCAAAATGATGTTAGATACACGGGTGACAGCAAACGCGCCTAAGAAAACCTCAATTACCGTGAACAGAATAGTCAAATCTTCACTGTATGGTTGCAGAAATGAAAGTGGCGTCAATGCGTATTCGATGCCAATTACCACTATCAAGATGATTATGATCACTTTGACCGCAGCAAGGATGTCATCGTCAAGTGTGGTTTCTGTTTTTTTTGCCCAGTTAGAAAAGTATCTGGTGAAAACTAAATATGCTAACCAACCTGCTATAACAACGATGACAAAAATCAGTATCGAAACCAAAATTTCAGCGGCGCCTGAATTAATTTTTAGTGATTGCTGGATAAATTCTGTTAAATCTGTCATTTTCGAGTTCGGGTTCATATATTAAAACTTTAATATTTAAATTTCATGTTAAAGCGTAGCAAATTCCCAAGAGTAAGTTTGTGAAGGAAGACAAAAAATAAGAAAAAGAGCAAAAATCGAAAAGAAGGCTGTTTGCCCGCTTAGTTCAAGAAGGCTGCACCCGTATACCTCGCAAAATTGGGACAAAACTTTTCTTGGCACGGTTCTTCTTCAGAATCGATAAATTGACGATTTCTGCTTTGTTTACGTTTTCCCTTGTCAACTCAAGTTTTTCAAGTAGTTTTTTACCTTTCTCTGATCGCACAATTACGGTAGAATATCCGTCTTCGCTTCCCACAGAACCAACAGAGATATCTGAGAGTTTTGCAGCAAAGTCATCACAGTAAGGGCATCGCTTTTCGATCGCGCTACTTATGTCCTTTACGGCAGTTGAATATTCTTTTCCTTCAATGTTCACAATGTAATTTCCTTTATGAATCTGGGTTTTCTCCGCTTTATCCAGGTCAACACCAAGGAGCTTTTGTGTTTCTGCTTTGAGTTTCTCATAGTCAAACGCTTCGAAACAGAACAGTCCTATTATAGTTATATCCACATCTGGGAATTTTTCTTGAATAATTCTTGCCGCACGGACTTCACAAGCTGTGCTTACCAGTGCGATTTTTTTCTTTCCCTTGTTTATTAACCCGCTGAGTTCTGGCATCATTTCTACTCTCAGGTATTTGGTTCCTTTAGCTCTAATCAGGTCGTCGATGCTTTCCGCAATGACAGCTTCAGCTTTGTATCCGTCTATCCTCTGAACAACGATGGCGCTGTCAAATAGTCCTCGTTGCATTCCTGAAACTAACAAAGCTGTTACCAGTCCACCATCTTGCCCATCTATTGTGCTTTTTGCTGCAAATATTTCGTTGTAGACTCCGAGGTGCTCATCGCGGGTTCCTGTGAGGAAAACCTTCTCAATTCTTTCGGTGTTCCATGCTCTCTTGTCAGCAGCATCAATACTCACATTTACATGCCTCGATCTATTCTAAGGTCATTCGATTAATAAGTTTTCGACAGAATAACGAAAAAAGTAAAGTAACTGGAGCTGATTATGAATAAAGGACCGGCAATAGTTGACTAAAAGAAAGGATGGAAAAAGAAGAGATAAGAATAATTAGCTGCTTATTTGGCAGCTGCTTTTGCGAGTTTCTTTAGAATTTGCTCTTTAGCAATGGTGAAGGCAATTGAGTAGTCAAAGAGACCCTGTGGCTCTGCAGTTGCACGTTTAATCATTTCTGTTTCTGTTTTGATTTTGAGTTTACCTATCGCTAGTGCACCGATACCGAAAACGCCTGGCTTGAGTTCTTTGCTGTCGTCATTTGGACCTAAACCTTCTACACCTAAGGGTTTAATGGCGTTAATGTCTGCTACAATTTTGCAGTTGGGTACTTGGTTTAGGTCAGCTTGGGAGAGTAGTTGAATGCCACCTGCGCCTGCAGAAAGGATTATGTCTGCGTTTTTAATAGCGTGGAGTGTCTGGTCTGGTTTAGTGACTTCGACGACAGTGACTCTTTGAGCACCGCATTCTTGGTTAATTTTGTAGGCAACTACCTGTCCTTTGGTTAATGAGCGGCTGGTGATGGTTACGTTGGCTTTTTCTGCAGCATAGATTCTCGCAGCGGTTTGCCCGACTGGTCCTGTGCCGGCAAGGACCGTGACATTTTTACCTTCTAGACTGCCTATGCCTTTCTCCATGGATGCTCCGAATGTTTTAGCGACTGCAGCTGCTGCTGTGCTGTATCCGCCTCTTGGGTCAACGATTATACTGTTTCCCCAGGGGGCTGACTTCATTGCTTTCTGAGTTGCATCTACAACTTTTTCAACCATTTCAAAGTTGCTACCGTTGATGAAGACTTTAGTATGTTTTGCGCCTTCTGGTCCACGTGGGAATAGAAGGTCAAAAACGATTTTAGGGGCATTCTCACCTGTGACGTTTTCGTACTTAAATATCATGGAGTCTGGAAATGAATCGATTGCGACTAGCATGTCAAATGGGCTGCAGTATTCATCTGTATCAAGGAAAACGAAAACTGTTTTGAATGTTGGTTGTGCCAATTTATTACACCTTAACCTCTTGTGATGCAGTTTAACGATTTAAGAATTTTCCAGTTTAGCAGAAAAACATTTGGAAAAGCCTTAAATTCCCATTGTTTGCCAAAATTAATACATGCCGCCTTCTTTGAAGTAGTGGTTCTCTTCTTTTTTGGAACCAAAACTCCGCACACCATCACGTTTAAGTTGACAGCGAAGCTCCAAGGCATACTCTTTGGTGATTTCACCTTTTTTTTCCAGATAAGCGATAATTTCCTCTGCTTGCGCTACGGTGTCGCATCGGCGAATAAAATCCACAGCAGACGGATTGAAGTGGCGTAGTTTATCTATGGATTCAGTACAGGAATCAAGATTGTTTGCACAGTCTTGGCAGTCTGCATCTGCCGAAGCTTGCTCAGCGTCCTCAGCGTTTTTCCGCACCCCATTTATGGATATTTTGGAGTCTCCGTTTTCAAGCTCCTCGTAGAGGTGGGGAAACATTTTCTTTAGAGATTTCTTATCAATTGCCATCTTTCATCAATGTATAAAAAAAATATTTGAAACGTTATTTATGTTTCTTTTCGATAAAAACTTGGTTTACAATGGAATAAACTGCTGTGTTGGGTTGGTTTGCAAAATCTTTTCCAACTCAGCCACCGTCAACCCCTTTATTTGGTCGCCAAAAGTTTCACATCGCCGCTTCAATATAGCTTCTTCTAAATCTCGGATAACAATTTCCAACCCATGCTTGGCAGCTGTCTCAGCATAAATGTGATAAGACTCTAATGTGGCACCGCCTTTGTTTACTGTCATCCAGCATGTCTTTGAAACCTTGACGCCCGTAGCTTTGAGAACCTTAAGAACATCTTCAGGGTTGTCTGTGTAGACGGCTATGTCGATGTCGCTTCCCCGCTTTATGGTTCCCCGCCAAACACTCCCTATCAAAACAGGAGCGAACTTGCTTAAAAGTCGCATAACTTCAAGTGCTTCTTGGCGCATCAAAATCAGCTGCTCAGCTCTTTTTGCTCCCTCATTTTCCTCTGCCAGCTTATCCAGTTCCAAGGCAACTTCAAGGTTTGAAGGCAAAAAATGTGCGCCCAAAGTTTTAGCTGCCCG
>JBJKPJ010000240.1:0-10780 GCA_046706605.1 Bathyarchaeia archaeon
CAAACAAAAACAAAAAGAAGTTAGTCTTCGCATCTTCAACAGCCGTCTATGGCGACGTAAGAGACCTCCCAGTAAAAGAAGATACTAGAACATATCCTATCTCCCCTTATGCAGCTTCTAAAGCAGCAGGAGAAGCTTACTGCAACGCAATCTCAACTTGCTACAACATGAGCACTTTTGTCCTAAGATTTTTCAATGTTTATGGACCTAAAAACGAGAACAGCCCATATAGCGGAGTAATCACCAAGTTCATCCAAAAAGCTCAAAGAAATGAACCACTAACCATAGAAGGTGACGGAAACCAAACGCGCGACTTCATAAATGTAAAAGACGTTGCCCGAGCCCTCCTTTTATCTATCGAAACTGAAAACCTGAGAAGAGAAACCCTCAATATCTGCACAGGAAACCCAACAAGCATAAACCAACTCGCTGAATACATAAAAACCGTAACTGGGAAACAATTAACAGTCACACATACTTCGCCAAGACTAGGCGACATCAAACACAGCTACGGAGACCCAAACAAGGCAAAATTAAAACTTAGCTTTGAAGCAAAAGTCCCTCTAGAGGAAGGGCTACGAAACCTCTTGAAAATGAATTATTAGAATCCTAATGCGTCACCATAACAATCCATCTGGTGCTATAAACTCCAGGAATACTCGCTACTCAAAACATATATTCATGCCGCACAATATATAACGGTAAGAGGTAGGGGGATTTGATGACACGGAAATCAACTTTGTCTCAGGAGCCCAAAGACCCTGAGGACTGCGAAGAGCTTCAGTTAATGGACGAGAATAACACTAAATGGGTAAAGGAATGGAGAAAAAAGACAAAATCAACCCATGGCAATTGATTGGTTCCCTTTTTCCTGAAGGTTATCTAAGTGCATATTTTTTGCGGACATGTGGTTAGGGGAGCTGAACTTTCATGAGCTCTTTTTCCATCAATATTTGGTACAACTGAATATGGTAGCACAAATTCCTCTCTTTTTTGAAATGTCTCGCCTAACTTAACCAAAACAACTGCATTTCTTTTTTGAAAGCAATAATTAAGGCAATAGCGGAAGCTTTTAAAAAGCTATTCGAATGCTAAATCGTCAGGCTCATAGGCAATCTGGGCATTTGGTCCTATTCTTCTATTGGGAACTACTCGAAAATGCATTGTCTTGGAAATTCTTCGCTTGCTCAACCAACCCTTTCTTGAAAGTTGATTTAGATTGTTGCTTTAAATAGGTCGCCCTCGACCTGTTATAGTTGAGACAATGGTTGCACTGCATTCGCCTTTTGAAACAACTGTTATGTATGTCTTTCTAAGGTGATCAGGAAGAGACATAAGGATGGATTCAGAAATTCTCAATGGTTTTGGATGCCAGTTTGAAAAGCTTGTTTCAAGCTCATCCATCCGCCTTCGGATATTTTGCAATTCTTTGAAAATTTGGTCCAATATCGAGCGTCTAACCACGGTTCACAATATTCTCCTGCGTTTCGAGTTGCTTTATCCATTGGAGGGAAATGCTGTCCTTTTGAAACCTCAAATAAGCACAAATTGTGGGGCACTCAATAATCGCGGGCATACCTCGGTAAACTCGAATCACTTCAATCGGTTTATTGCGATTCATACTGCTATATCCCTCTCTCATTTGATTAGATCATGCACATGTTTGAAGGAGATATAATAATTTGTTAATTTAAGTCAATTGGCGAGGCATCAAGTGCATGTCCCCATAGCCAATAAACGATAACTCCTTTTACACATTAACACGCCGCGCTTTTTGGAATGAACTGATTACTTCGAAAGTTTAAAGTGCAGGTTTTTCTCTGGGTAAGTGTGGTTTGAATGAAAATTACTAGCGCCCAAGCAACAGCGGTAGAACTGCAATTAAAGGAGCCATTTGCTATAGCAAACGGCTCAATTGAGGTTGCCGACAACGTGTTTATTCGCCTGGAAACCGACGAAGGGATAGTTGGCTGGGGATGTGCAACCCCTGACTCCGTAACAGGCGAAACAAAAGAGACCGCCATTAAGGCTTTTAAAGCAATAGAACACATGGTTGTTGGAGGCGAACCAACCCGTATAAACCAACTCAATTATGTAATTGAAAGCAACCTTGCTGGCAATTCATCTCTTAAGGCAGGCTTAAACATAGCGTTTTTTGATATTCTAGGTAAGAAAGCTGGGTTGCCGCTGTATAGGTTGCTGGGCGGTTACAGGCAAAAAATTGAAACATCAGTCACTTTGGGAATAGCCGCAACCGAGGAAATGGTTAAAAAAGCAAACCAACTGATCTGGGACGGCTTTTCTTGTCTTAAAATAAAATGCGGTATAGACGCAAACCAAGACTTAAAAAACATTCTTGCCATCAAAAAAGCCGTCGGACCAAACATCAAGCTGCGACTTGACGCTAACGAAGGCTACTCTGTTGATGACGCCCTAAAACTAATCGAAAAGTTGGCAGAAAACAGAGTAGACATAGAAATATTAGAGCAACCCACAAAGGCGACTTTTCTTTACTCTCTAAAAGATGTCAAAACCCATAGCCACATTCCCATAATGGCAGACGAATCCGCCTTAACCCTCTCGGATAACGCTAAACTTGTAAAACTCGAAGTCGTAGACATGATAAACATCAAACTCATGAAAATCGGCGGAATCACCAACGCCATCAAAGCCAACGCTCTCGCTGAAATGACCGGTATCCCGATAATGGTTGGCTGCATGAATGAATCCATGGGTGCGATGGCTGCGGGAGTACATTTTGCTTGCGCTTTTAAAAATGTTCAGTACGCAGATTTGGATTCAGCATTAGATTTTAAAGAGGACATAGTCAGAGGCGGTGCCAGATACCAGGAAGGTCACGTGGCTCCCAGTGAAGAGCCCGGGCTTGGTATTGAGGTTCAGCTATGAACAAGCTAAACTTCACAAAAATTTTGCATGAAGTCCCAAGCTATAGAGCATTCTTTACTCTTAAAGAGTTACAAACCTTAACAAACGAATCCATCAAGAATACCTCTGTTGAAAAAATAACCATCGGGAAAACAATCGAGAACAAACCGCTTAACATGTATGTGATGGGCAAAGGCGAAAAGACCGCCCTAATTATCGGTGTTCCACACAGTGACGAACCTTTAGGAAGCTTAGTTGCAATCTACTTCATGAAGTGGATGACTACACATCCAGAAGCAGACTTTTTCAATTGGCGCTGGCTAATAATTCCAGTTTTGGAACAACGGGGCATGAAGAAAAATGAAGGCTGGTTTGGCAACCTAAATTCGTTTGTAGATATGGCTAAATACACCTTCAGAGAATCCACCGAAGACCAATACGAATGGTCATTTCCCTTCACCTACAAAAACTACAAGTGGGTTCAGAGCAGACCAGAAACGCAGGCAGTTAAAAATGTATTAGAAACCCAAAAACCCGACCTGCTCTGCGGTCTTCACCATTCGGGATTCTATGAGACGTATTATTATTTCAGCCAAGACCTTCCCGAGGCGTATCCAAAGCTAACTGAACTGGCGTTTGATCTTGGACTGTCTCTTTCTCATGCCACACCAGATGTGCCCTTTGCAAAAATACTTGCCTCAGGCTTTTATCAGATGTATGGACTTAAGGATTACTTTGATTATTATAGTCGAAAGCAACCTCATGCGCTTTCAAGTTTACGCAGAGGTGCCTCAAGTGATGAATGGTATCAGGAAAACGTCGGCGGCTTTAGTTTTAACTGTGAAGTGCCCCTGTTTGATTCGAAAGTAGAAAAAGATAACAAACGGTCAAATGTTAAACTCAAGGCTCTGCTTCAAAAACGGAAAAACAAAGAACGCGAAAACACGCAATATTGCTTGGAGTGCCTGGCAAAACTGGAACCATATTTTAATGTAGCAGACCCCGTACTGCTAAACTCTTTAATGAAGCACCTGTCGATAGCTATTTTGTCTTCGGAGCAAGACGAACTGCAAAAACAGCACGCACGCGACCGTTATGCCACCAACTTTGAAATCTTTGACAAAGACATAATGATTGACGTAGAAAACATGCTTTTGCTGGGGCAAGTTTGGCGCGTGGCAGAAACTATTAGGCAAACAATAAAAGCAAACTGGCTAAACGAATTAGATACAGAATTGGAAAACAAGATAATAGTTCTGGCAGAGAAAAGCAAAGCTCGCGGCGGATTTGAGACACGACCACTTCAGAAACTTGTCCAGATGCAGTTGGGCAGCATTCTAATCATTGCAGATGTCTTATCTGGTGAAAATGAAAGTTAGTTTAAGGCTAAGAGTTGTGCGGAGATGCAAAGTGTGATGGCGAGCCATCAAATGCATTCCCTCTTAGCCAATAAACGATAAACTATTTTATACATTAAAACACTTATGAAGACTAAATTTTTAGCAGAAATATTGATTTAAACTGCGAACATAATGTCTGCTGATGGAGAAAAAGGACGAATTTGCTGTATTTAATTGAAAAGGAAAGAAAACCCAAATTTGACACCATAGGTAACATAGTGCAATAACAAAAAATGCTGAACTAAAAGAAAAATAAGTGTTGATTTGTCAGCAAGTTTACATTACTGCTTCTACTTTTTGTATTTCTGGCACGCGCTCTTTTATGAGCACTTCAACGCCGTTTTTGAGCGTCATTGCCGACATTGGGCAGCCTGCGCAGTGTCCGGTCAAACGGACTTTTACCGTGGTGTCTTCAACTGCTACAAGTTCAACATCTCCGCCGTCCAACTGGATTTGTGGTCTAATTAAATCTAGGGCGTCTTGGACTCTTTTCTTGATTGATTCAGTCATCACAATTCACTTAGCTCTTGAAAAAAGTAATCAAGATTATAAAAGATTCCTGTTGAAAACCCCGAATAGAAGATTGCAGACTTAGAGCTGAGTCAGTATAGCACAACTAAGGTCTTGAGCGCAATCCTCACCGCGATATGCAGGGATTGCTATGTTTCCATGTTTTGGTTTTTTAGCTTGCTATCAATTAGGCTGAGCAGCTTTTCTGGATTTACGGGTTTGCCAAGCAAGGCATCTGCACCTTTAGTGGCACCATTTAGAAGGACTTTGCCAGTAATCATAATCTTTAGGGTTTTAGGTGAAGTGCCTTGGATTAAGGGGAAAAGTGCGGTACCCTCCATGTCTGGCAGGCAGAAATCAATTAGTGCCACATCGTAAGTATATTTTTGCAATTTTTCGGTTGCTTCAGTACCTTTCTCTGCGACTGTGACGAGGTAACCTTTTTTCTGAAAGATTCGGGTGAACACATGTAGGATTGATTGGTCGTCATCAACAATGAGAATAGAAGGTTTAAGAACAGTCTGCAAGAAGAACCTCTAATTATATTTTATGCACCGCTTGTAATAAAATTTTTTGAGAAAACAAAAAAATGTGAAAACAATTTTTCAGTTAGAGGGCTGTTTAATCCAGACTTTAACGTTGTTTTGCACCTTTATCCGTCCCTCCGTTTGCATAAGCCTGATTTGCGCCTCAATAAATCTATTATCCGCTGTGAGAAACTCTTTTTTTAATGCAGCCTTAAGTTTAGGTATGTTGATGTGTTCTGCTGAACCGACTATGCCCCAAAAGTAAACCTGAATGGTTTGCCTCTTCTTTTGGGCATCAAGATCCACTGTCTTCATCACGTTTACCTTGCACAGTAAGGATCTTGGTTTTTTTCTTTGTGGTGCCGTACGCATTCTTGGCAGTTGCTGTGGCGTGGGCATTTCCGTTTTGGGCAGGGACAATTCGGAGCAGACATAACCAACACTTGTGGGGCATGGGATATAATTATTGCTTATCAGCTTTGGGAAAACTATAGAAACTTGTGTATGCACTGGTGTCAAGGGAATGCTGGCTTGTTAGGTGTCTTTGGGTCTTTAAAGAAACTTGCAGTCTTCATGATTGTCATTGTTATCTTAGCTATAAGCACAATCTTTGTTTTCGGGCTCTTTGTGGCTCAACCAATCAACCTGCCAATTTTTCTGCGGCATCTATCGGACATTAGCATAATCTTCGCATTCGGCTTAACCGCCATTTACTTTCTGTTCCGCACAAAACCGCTTTTGGCACCCCACATAGGCGTCCAAGCAGCAACAGTTCTTCAATTTTTCCTTTTAGCAATCGCCCTAATCACAATGACTTTCGGTGTTTTAGGGGTCTTTGGCGTACCAATCTCAACACTATTAACTGGCGCCGGCATAATCTCCGTGACAGTCGGCTTAATTATCTCCACTTTTGTTGGCAGCATCTTATCTGGCGCTTTGGTTTTCACAACTTACCAGTTCAAGATAGGCGAAGACGTTATGGTTAACAATGTGCCTGGAAAAATCATTGATATGACCGCACTCGTTATGCGTATACGGACAGATGTTGGACAAATAACCATCCCTAACAGCGCCATCGCATCTGGAAGCGTAATCATAACAGCCGTCCGCCCGCCTGAGCCAAAACAGGAAAACCGCCTCAATTATGCGGTCGGCGACCGAGTGATAACCTCCTACAAAAACGAGGAAGGCACAGTCAAGGAGATTACGGCGTTTCACACCAAAGTTGCGTTGGATTCAGGAAAGGAAATTACTTTTCTTAATAGCAGTGTTTTATCCGGCGCGGTAGCCGTCGCAAAAGTGACCTAAGTCTCCACCAAATTAATATGACACAACGGGCTAAGTTAGCGGAAAGGTGCAAAAAATGACTGCAGCGCCGCTCTCAAGCACAATTATATCTATCGGCTTAATTCCTGTTGCCTTTCTGTTTATCCATGCTTTTCTTAGCGGTAGAGGCAAAAAACGCATCCACCCCGTCACGGGTGCCCTTGCAATAAGCTGGGACTTGACGCTGTCCATCGGTTACATGCTGTATCGTTCTTTTGGTGGCGCAGTTGATGGCTCAACTATCCAGTTGACCCCTGTGTTGGATATCTACTTTGGTATCCATGGTGTTGTCGCGATAATTGTCATAGCTCTTGAAATAGCGGTTCTCGCCATAGGCATCACTATGGTACGACGAAAAGCGCCTAGCCTATGGCATCGTAAACTCACCAAAATCCTCTTCGGCGTCTGGTGGTTTGCATTTCTCTCTGGAGAACTATTCTACCTCGTCATGTACGTATTTTAAAAAAGAAAAGAACAGGTTAAACAAACATAGATAACAACCTAAAGGCTAATCCGCCGACAAGCAATGCAGCGCCAATGTTTGCCACAGTTATCACTGCAGTGGCTTTCCACCCGAACTCTTTTCCCAATACCGCCACAGTACTAACGCAGGGTATGTAGAGCATCGCCACCAACGCCATCACCACAAGCTGTACTGCCGTAAAGCCGCCTGGCTGCACCATCAGGTTAGTGGTACCCAAAATCGCCACAGCACCGATAAGCACCAACTCTTTTCGTACTGTTCCCAAGATAAGCAGCACTCCCGCCATGGCAGGTAACCCCAGCCACCAAACTGTCAAGGGTGACAGGGCGTTGCTGATGGGCGTCAGTACATTGAGGACATAGAGGGCTTGGAGTAATGCGCTACCGACGATGTATATGGGAAAGACGAGGTAGATGATGGATTTGGTTCTTGTCCAAGTTTGTTTGACAACCACCCGAAGGGATGGACGTTTAAAGCTGCTCATCTCCATGATCAACCCTGTGGATTTGCCTGGAACCGCCTTCATTGCCACTTTGCCTAAAGCAAAGATTATGACGACATCCACCACATAGAGCAGCAACGCCCACTGTATCCCGACAAACAAGCCAACCATACCAAACAGCACGATGGTTCGGGCAGAACAAGGCGCAAACGTGATGGCAAACGCCGCCAGTAGCCGTTCCCGTCGGGTTTCCATGATTTTGCAGGAATGAATTGCCGGGACGTTGCAGCCGTAGCCGAGGATTATGGGAATTAGGGCTTTGCCGTGTAAGCCGATTTTGTGCATGGCGCTGTCTAGCATGAATGCCACGCGGGTCAGGATGCCTGAGTCTTCAACCATAGCAAGCAACAGATAAAATGGGATAACGAAGGGGATGATTAGGGTTAATCCCGCGTTGAATCCACCCCAGACTCCGTTTAAGACAATGCTTAAAAGGGGCTGGGTTGCCGAAAGGGCAGGGTCAACTGGCGTAATAATGCTTAAAACCTTTGAAATCAGGTCTGATAAGCTGTTGCCTACAAAAAACGTCCAAAGTAGCAGCCCCGCGATGACACCCACCGAGGTGAAGTATCCCCAAACTCTGTGGGTTGTTAACAGTTCGAGTTTTTCTGGGATGGTGCTTTTTACCTCAGTCTGCTGGACGGCTGAGGCAGCAATGGAACTTGCCAGAGCGTATCGTTCCGAGGCGATAACTGAAAAGCAGGCTTCCTCACATTGGCTGGCGATTTCTTTTGATATAGCCACAGCTGCATCCACAACTGTTCTTGATTTGGCGGAAACTAGTTTGACGATTTCAGCATCGCCTTCCAACAGTTTTATGGCAAGCCAACGAGGTGGATACTGTAGTGAGAGGTTGGCTTTTTCAAGGATGCTCTGCAGTTTTTCTATGTTGACCTCCACATCTCGGCGGTATTTAAGAGGCTGACTTTTGAGTTTAGAGAGGGCAACGTTTACGGCTTCACCCATTAGTTCGTAGAGCCCTTCGCCTCGTGGTGCCACTGCTAAAACAACAGGGATGCCGAGTCTTTCCTGTAGCTTTTCCTTGTCGATAATCATGCCCTTGCTTTTAGCAACATCCACCTGATTTATGCATAAAACAATCGGTGCCTGCATCTCCAAAAGCTGCAACGTAAAAAACAAGTTACGCTCCAAAACCGAAGCATCTACCACGTTTATTACTGCATCAGGGTGCTCTAAGGCGATGTAGTCTCTGGAAACCAGCTCCTCCATCGAGAAGGTTGAGAAAGAGTAGATACCTGGTAAATCGATGATTTTTATCTCGTAACCTTCAAAACTCAACGTGCCCTCGGCGCGGTCCACGGTTTTCCCTGGCCAGTTACCAATTATCTGGTTTGAACCAGTTAGCTGGTTAAAGAGCACACTTTTGCCGACGTTGGCATTTCCTGCAAGGGCAAAAATCAACTGATTGCCTTTTTGCATATTGGAACAGTTGGATTTAGGGGTTGAGTGGCATGACAAATTGTATTCGCTCCTAATTTTTGTGTTCTAATTCAACGAAAACCTTTGATGCGATACCTCTGCCGAGAGCTAATTTGGAGCCCCGCACCAAAATCTGGATGGGACCATCAAAGGGCGCTGCCTTGAGCAGAGTTATTTTTGTGCTTGGCGTTAAACCCATATCTAAGAGCCGTTGAAGAACGTTGTGTCCGCCTCGAATGAAGGAGATTTTGCCTGATTGACCATCTTTTAACTCGCTTAACGCAACAAGGTTCTCTTTGCGTTTACCTACTTCTTCTAAGCCCTGACTGTGAAGCTGAATACATTCTACGCAGCTAGAGAAGGGCAAATCACAGGCAGGAATGGTTTTTCCGTCGTCTGAGCAGATGTCGGGGTGTCGGAGGAAGCGGCAGAGGGATTCTTCTGCTTCGTCAGAGAGGACGTGTTCCATTTGACATGCTTGGCTGTGGACTTTGTCTTTGCCTATATGTAAGACATCTGTTAGGAACTTTTCGAGAAGGCGGTGTTTGCGGGTTATTTTTTGGGCGTCTTTTAGTCCTTTTTCGGTTAGTGTGCTGCCATGGTAGGGCGAGTATTGGATGTAGCCGTCTTGGGCTAGTTTTTTGAGCATTTCGGTGACGCTGGCTGGGGCGACTTTTAGTTTTTGGCTGATTTCGGTGTTGCTGACTATGTCTCTGTTTTTGGATACGCTGTAGATGACTTTGAGGTAGTCTTGGGTTGATTTTTGCTCCATTTGTTCTCGCCTCTAATTTAGGCATGCCTAAAATTCGTTTTCAAACCATATAAAGGTTTAGGCACGCCTAAAAAATAACGCCCATCAAACTCAAAACAACCAACCCCATAAATCAACAATACCCACCCAGTAACGGCTAAATACTGCAAAGCCTAATCCGTTGATGACTCAGCGAGGAAACCCAGAAATGAAAGACCTGCCCGAATTAGTCGTCAACTTAATTGAAGCCTCAAAAAAGCATGAACAATACCGAGACAAAGAATGCATAAACATGATTGCCAGCGAAGGACTCAAATCACCCGCAGTCTGCCAAATGCTCGACCTCTCCCATGACCTCGCTGCACGTTACGCTGAAGGAGAAAACGACCCACAAGGGCACGCCAAAAAACGCTACTATCAGGGACAAAAATACATGTCCCAGATTGAGGATTTTGCAACCGACATCATTAAAAGCCTGTTTGACTGCACATGGGCAGATGTCCGTTTAGTCAGCGGCACCCACGCTAACCTTGCAACTTTCAAAGGTTTATCGCTTGCCGCCAAAAACAATAAAATGGTTGTGACCCCCCTAAATTGCGGCGCCCACATAAGCCACGACTACACGGGTTTAGCCGGCAACATTTTGGGTTTAGACAACATAAACCACATCTACGACATAGATGAATTCAACATAGACCCAGACAAATCCGCCTACGTTATCCGCGCCGCAAAACCCGGTATTGTCACCTTCGGCGGTAGCTTGTTTTTGTTTCCGCATCCAATTAAAGAACTAAAAGAAGTCTGCAATGAAGTAGGCGCATACGTCGCTTACGATGCCTCTCACGTTTTGGGTTTGATTGCAGGTGGACAATTCCAAGACCCGCTCCGTGAAGGCGCAGACTTCATAACCAGTTCAAGCCACAAAACTTTTCCAGGACCTCAAGGCGGTGTCAT
>JBJKPJ010000241.1:0-6918 GCA_046706605.1 Bathyarchaeia archaeon
AATATGTAGTCCCGCTCTTGAGGCGTTTCAATTAAGCCTACTGAGCGCAACCTTTTGAGGATGCGAGAAGCTATTTTTGACGAGATTAAGGTTTCTATTTCTTCAAAAGTTTTGGGCCCTACTAATAGTGCTCTTAGCAGTGTTTCCTCATAGCATTCCGAATGGGCTGGCAACATTTCTGCAAATTCAGGAAAAGTTCCCAAAGTGTTGGTTAAACGCCCGCCAAAGGTGGTGGCGTAGTATTCTTCTCTGGATTCTGTTGCCAAGCCAACATCCATTAAGGGTTGAAGGTACTCTTCATTTATTGTTTCTTGGCTGTGGGAATAGCCGCTTTTCTTTAATTCTTGCTGAAGTTGACTTACAGAATATCTGCCATTAACAATCGCGTTTAGAATGTGAAGACGGGTTTCATTTTTTAAAACGTTAAACAGTTCTTTGATGTAGTTGGGGTTGTCCATGGCTTCGCGAAGTTTTCGCAGTTCATTTTTTAGTTTGTAGGCTTGGCAACCTGTTATGCACTCCAACGCCGAGGTTGGTGCGCAGTTTCTGCATTCGGCGTCGAGGGTTCTTAGCATTGAAGCTAAGTCGCGGTTTTCACTCCTTTGGAGGGAATGTAGAACATTGCCCATTTTTTTACTCTCCTTTTTATTGGTCAGCTCGGGTGGAGTGTGGCGAGTTGAGTGGATTGGTTTTTGTTTTCTGATAACCCGCGTTGACACGTGTCATAAATTATGACAGGCGGCATATTAATAAGTTTCCCCTAAAAATACTATTGAACGGTGATAACTTGATACTTCCATGCGAGGTAGGCGTAAAAACAGTTCTCCCCGCCGTCAAAGCAATGATGGCTCGAACAATCGTAGAAAAACACGGTCTAAACGAAAAACAAACAGCAAACCTCCTTGGTTTATCACAATCGGCCGTTAGCAGATATATTGGACACGAACGAGGCAACCAAATGTTTTTGGAAAACTCGGCTGATGTCGTCACCCTAATCGACCAAATGGTTGTAAGCGTATTAAAACAACCCGACAACAAAGCCGAACTTCTAAAACTCTTCTGCCAAACCTGCATAGCCATCCGCGAAAAAGGCTTAATGTGCGAACGCTGCCAAAAAGAAATGTCTCCCGAATGGGCACAGGCCTGTTTTTTCTGCCGAGAATAACCTATTATAGATTTATTAAAACCGCCGTTAACCCTTTTTCAGGGAATCACCTTGCCGTATGATGAAAACGCAGTTTTGGATATTATCGAGAAAGTCAGCAAAAGCGTAGTCAACATAAGCGCCATAAAACTGGTCTACAACGCCTTCTACCAAGCCGTACCAGTCGGCGGCATGGGTTCAGGTACCATAATCGACCCAAACGGTTTAATCTTAACCAACAACCACGTTGTAGGAGGCGCCCAAAAAATCACCGTAACCCTCCATAACAACCAAGTCCTCGAAGGCACCATCCAAGGTTCCTGTGTCATCCACGACATAGCCGTAATAAAAGTCAACGTAAACGACCTGCAACCTGCCCACCTGGGCAATTCAGACCAGCTAATAGTAGGCCAACGGGTGTACGCGATTCGCAACCCTTTTGGCTTGGCTGGTGGTCCAAGCGTCACCTCGGGGGTGGTTAGCGCTATCAACCGCACCATCCAAAGCGAACGTGGCTTAATTGAGAACCTTGTTCAAACTGACGCAGCTATCAATCCAGGAAACAGCGGTGGTCCCTTAGTCAACATGTCAGGAGAAGTTGTTGCCATAAACACAGCTATTATTCCCTACGCGCAAGGCATCGGCTTTGCAATCCCTGTAAACTCCGCCAAAAGCTGCACAAACGACATCACATCTTCAGGCGCCACCAAACAGCCTTGGCTAGGCATTGTGGGCTTAAGCATTACTCCACAAATCGCCCGCTATTACAGTTTTCCAGTAAGCCAAGGTGTGTTAATCACAAAAGTAGCTGAAGGTAGCCCCGCTGAAGATGCAGGAATGTCAGACGGCGACATTATAGTTGCAATCGGCAAGGTGGAATTGCGGCGAATTGAAGATTTAGTTATGGAAGTTCATAAAAGAAAAGTCGGGGAGTCCGTTCGGATTTTTGCTTTTCGCGACGGCAGAGAACACTTTTTTGAGTTAAAACTAAGTGAAGCACCCTAACACCCCTCTATGGAAACCTCCTGAAAGTTTTGCCCGACATCCAGAAAACCATTGACATAGCTAAAATTTTCAGTAAAGCCAGGATGAGATGCCGATGCAGAACAAGCCATTCAGCTTAAAGCTGCAACTGGACCATCATAAATGAGCAGACCTGATGATTGGCATCAACATAAGACTATATCGAACCCAACAGCAAAGAAATCACTGCTGCGATTATGACGATAGCTATGGTTTCGGCTAGTGTCACTTTCCAGTTTACCCGTGTCTTTTTTGAGCGGTAACGTGCCAAAAACACGCCTGAAATTAGTGCCACTTCACCCAGCGCAGCTGCGATGTTGTAGACGGGCGGCAACGTAAGGTAGGTTGCTATGGGGATAATGCCTGCTATGAAGGTTGTTATGGCTGAGATTGTGGCGCCATAAAGGTTAGATCTATGTATCTGTTTACCTAGCAGTGCAAAGAGTTTTTGGACAAGCAGTAGCGATTTGTCTCTTTCTTTCTTGTCAGGTATGTCGCTTAGGCTGTAGTTCATCAAATTCTGCAATGTCATAATGTCAGCTAAATCTGAAGTGATTCCGCCAAGCAGAAAACTTGAAAAACCAGTTATAGCAACCGCACTCAAAGTAAGAAACGCTGCGAATATGAGGGTTCGGGGGTCGCCAAGCAACGTTTGAGCACCAGTTAAACTGGCTATAAACGCTGACAGAATAACCACTAAACTGGTGATTGAACCATCTACCAAACCCGCAACTACTTCCATGATGGGTTCTTTTTTTAGCAGAAGACTTTCCCATTCTTTGCCAAGTTTCTGCCCCTGCGCTGTTAACTGCACCAAGCCGCCTTTTTCAGTGATTAGCCCCTCGGCAGACATTTCTTTTAGTGCTTTGTCTAGTTCGCTCATTTCAACGCAGGCGTAGTTGACGCAGACCCGGTCTAGCCGATGTTTCAGAGTTATCTTCTTTATTTTAGCTCCTTTTGTCAGGTTTAGCAGAACAATAACACGGATAACATCGGGCAACTCTTGGATTTCAAAGGCCACTTAACTAAATCCACCAATTCATGAATCAATGCTTTTTGTTGACTAATAACCTTTGTTGCGTCACATCCAAAAGATATTCATTAACCCCATTTCGTCAATAATGACTTACCTATCTGGAGGATAGGTTAAAATTTTTGGTTTCAGTTACTTTATTGGTTTTTTATGACGAATTACTCAGAGTGGGATGACATTTACCGCGAGGTTCCAGTCAACGAGCTGGGTTGGGAACTAGGCAAACCGCGTCCCATACTTGTCGAATACCTCAAAAAAAGACTTCTTCCAAACGGCACAGCTTTAGATTTATGTTGCGGTTTTGCAACCAACACCATGTACATTGCTCAAAACGGCTTTGACACAACAGGCATGGATATATCCAAAACCGCTCTTGATGTAGCAAAGAAAGAAATCCGTAGAGTAGGGCTGCAGGTTGGTTTTGTAAACGGAAGTTTTGTGGATGTGCCCTTTGCTGAATGTATTTTTAGTTTTGTTTTTGACATGGGCTGCTTCCACCATGTAGCAGTTAGAGACCGCTATAGGTTCATAGCAGGCGTGCACCGAGTTCTAAAAGACGGTGGTATCTACATGTTAACATGTTTTAGCTACCGTAATGGTGCAGGCTGGAACCACTTCACCAAAGAACAAATAATCAACCTATTTCAAGGGAACTTTGAGATAGGGGAAATGAGGCATTATGCCTCCTTGGAGGGTGATGGTGCCACCCGTTTTTTCTACACCACATTGATGACAAAAAAAGCAGTTAAGTGATCTTTTCTAGCTCACTTTGAATTTCTTCATAGTTTGGTTCAACTGCGGGGTCTTGTGAAATCCAGATGTACCGCACTATGCCCTTCTCGTCAAGGATAAAGATTGAGCGTTTCGCTACGATGTAACCTTTAAGACCAGAAAAATCTGGAAACACTAAGTCGTAGAGCTTTATTACTTCACGATTGTAATCGCTAAGAACGGGAAAAGGTAGCCTGTTTTTTTCTGAAAACGCCTTGTTAGAAAAGGGGTCGCTAACGCCAATCCCGATGACTTGGGCGTTCAAATCAACTAACCGTGCCATTGAGTCTCGGAACTCGCAGACTTCTTTGGTGCAGACTGAAGTGAATGCGCCTACAAAGAATGCTAAGACGACTTTTTTTCCTAAAAACTCATGAAGGCTTCGGGGTTTGAGGTTGGTGTCGTGTAAAGTGAAATCTGGTGCTTTATCTCCGAGTTTAATTTGTTTTTGCATAAAATCGGTCCTCACAGGAAAGGAATGTTCTGCTTGTATAAATTGCTAATCCCTTAGCTAAATGTGAATGCGGAGGGGCAAATCTTGTTTAGTGTGCAGCCTGCGCAGTTGGGGTTTTTTGCCATGCATACTTGTCTGCCGTGAAAAATCAGTAAATCAGTCAGCTTCATCCATTTCTCTTTTGGTGTAATCTGCATTAGGTCCTGCTCAATTTTGTCTTGGTCTTTCTGCTTTGATAGCCCAAGCCGCTCAGAGAGCCTGCGTACATGGGTATCCACGGCGATACCTGCGATGATGCCGTAAGCATTGTAGAGCACGATGTTGGCGGTTTTCCTTGCCACGCCTGGCAGTTCGAGCAGTTCTTCCATTGTTTTGGGAACTTGGCTATTGAATTTTTCGACCAGGAGTTTGCAGCAGCCTTGGAGGTTTTTGGCTTTGTTGTGGTAAAAGCCTGTTGAGTGGATGTCTGCTTCAAGTTCTTTTATGTCGGCATTGGCGTAGTCTTGGGGGGTGCGATATTTTTTGAAGAGTTTTCGGGTTACGAGGTTGACTTGGGTGTCGGTTGTTTGGGCAGAAAGGATAGTGGCAATTAAGATTTCGAGGGGTTTTTCAAAGTTTAGGGCGGTTTTGGCGTTTGGATACTGAGCTTGGAGGAGTTGGATGATTTTTGCGTTTCGTTCTTTTGGTTGTAAGTATATTTCAGGGGGGTTCATGGTTGTTTTCCTGTAGAAGTTGGTTGTATGTATTGAGTTTTTTTGGGAAATAAAAGAGTTTTGTGCATCCTGCACTCGGATTCTTAAGCATTTGTTTAGATATTGTGCTTAAACATACAAATTTGCAAACCAATACGCACTGTTGGCTACGCAATGTTTATATAATCTCCATTTAATTGAAAACACGTCAAATCCTGCCAAGTGGAATTCATGGTAAACCCAACAAGAATAACTGTCGCATTCGACAAACAAACAGCAGACCTGCTGGAAAAAATCAGCACCCAAGACCAAGTTTCCCAAAGCGAAACCATGCGCCGCGCCCTAAAATTCTACAACGAAAACAAAACCCTAACCGACCCCACCATCCAGAAAAAAATCCGTAACTACCAAGACATGCTCCTAAACGGCGAACACATCATCCTAGATGTAGACCACTGGCTCATGTTCCTAAGCCTAATTGCCTCTTCACCCGCGCGAGAAAAATTCTGGAACGAACACAAACAAGTAGCCCGGGCCCACTGGGAACAACTCAAAAGCAAAGTCCGCTCCCCCGAAGAGTTGCTGGAACGCCTTGAAGTCTGCAACTTTTACCGCCTAACCAAAAACGCACCAGGCGACTACACACTAGTCTTAGTTTCAGAAGACTCCAAAGATTTCATACGCATCTTCCTTGAGGAGTATTTTGCAGCTATGGATGTTAAAGCAGAAATAAAAGAGAACCTCACAAAACTTCGGGTTACAGTCAAATCTAACTCCAAAATTTAGCTATGTCGTTATTTGGGTGGAGGCAAACCTTTTTACCCCTTTCCTTCAACCCTGTAGGTTAGGTGACTAATTTGAGTTTGAAGCTAAAAGTGGATGGAAAAGAAATTCCCTTAAACGAGTTTGTCGAAAAAATCCTAAACGGAACTATCAACGGCGCTCTGTCTTCCCTAAAAGGCATAAATACGGATTGGAAAAAAATCGAAATAGAACTCCAAAAATAACTATCCTTTAAAGTCAACTCTGGTTTCTATTTCAGCAAACATTTCCTTTTTAGCCCTGCAAATCGGGCAAATATACGGCGGATCCTCACGGTAAACCACATAGCCACATTGCTTGCAGTACCATAACTTCTTTTTAACCTCGACACTCGGCGTTGGTTTTGGTGCGGCTGCTGCTGGTTTTTTGGTGGCAGCTTTTGGTGTGGGAATTACATCGGATCCGTAGGCTCGTTGCTGTTTTTCGAGGGGTCGCCGTTCGGGGACTTCAGGTAAGTTTTGGCTTTCATAGACGGCTTTGTTAACATAGAGGCGGCAGTAGCAGGCGCCAAACTCAGCAACATCAGGGTCGCGGTAGTCGCAAGGGCATATGATGTCGCGGTCCACCTCCAAGTTTCCTGTGGCGAGGCGGCAGGGGCAGGTGGGGTAGCCGTAGCGTTCCTCGTTGGTTTTTAACCCATCGAGTAACATCTGCAACAGGTCAGCTTGCGGAGTTAGAAAGTACCCGAAGGTTTTTGCGTCGGTTTCAGCTCGTTTGCGGACTTGTTCAATTGTGGTCAAAACCCAAGAGCCTCTTGAAGCTTGCTTTTCTGAAAACCCGTTATTAAAACTTTGTCATCCACAATTACTGTTGGGTAACTTAACACTCCGCCTTTGCTAGTGATAGCTACGTGGGCTTGCTTTTTGTCTTCTTCGCCTAGCAAATCCACATCAACAAACTCGTATTCTACGCTGTTGTCTTTAAGAAACTGCTTGGTCATTTTGCACCAAACACAGGTGCTTAACGCGTAGAGGATAAC
>JBJKPJ010000242.1:0-1918 GCA_046706605.1 Bathyarchaeia archaeon
TGCGATGATCGAGCGGTAGGGTTCAAGCTCGCTTAGCGTTTCCACCTGTTTTAGGTGAGCGTCGGTGCCTTGGTTGCTACGGAAAATTACCCATCGCTCCACAGGCTCCATGGGCTTAACTAATCCAAACGCTTGCTTAACAGCCTCAGGCATTTCGCCGCGGATTCCAAACAATATGGGGTCAGGACCGCGTGGGGTGATAATCACTCTGCCCTCTTCTTCATCCACATTGTTATAGGTTCTGGGCGCGGTTGCTTTGTCCATGGCAAAAATCGATGCCTCATCCACCCTGCGTTTTGTGCCCCAATTTTCTGGGGTTCGGTAGGCGATCAACTCGTAGGTGAAGTCACCTTGCAGGATTTCGCCGATTGCTGCCAATGCACCAATGATACCGCGACAAGAGTTAAATCCAGCGGCTTCCGCACCAAACTTTTTGATTAGCGCCATGGCTTCTTTTAGTGTGACAACCTGGGTTTCTGTTTTTTTAGAAAAAGCGGTCAGTTCCGGGGGGATTTGGGCTCCTTTATAGAAAACGATACCTGGGTCGGTGCCTTTTTCCCTGACTGCTGAGTGCTTTTCCCAAAGTTCCATGGCAGTTTGCTTAATTTCCTCTTCAAAGTCAGGCGGGTAACAAAATCGTAGGCATAAGGCGCCATTACCGCGGGTTTTCCATGGCACGTTAGGGTTCAACCGGATCAGGGCGGGGTAGTCAAGGAAGGTTACGTTGTATTTTTCCAGTTCCTTGATTAAGACGGCGGCGAGGTAGGTTGTGCAGCCTCCTTTGGTTGAGTCCGTATCGTCTAATCCAATGTGCATTGCGGGCTGGGTTGTCAAAGGGCGGTTGCTCTCCATGTACCTAACAATTGAAAAGGGGAAGTAAAAAAATTTTGGGAGCCACAAAGCAGCTTAATCAGCACTATACAAGCAAGGAGTTTTCGAACATGAATCGCTCGCGGATTTGGGTTTGGGGTTTTTCCGAAATAATCATAGTTAATTTCGAGTTTATTTTGCTGATTTTTTCAATTTGTTTAGTGATTATGGCTTTAAGTGCATCTATATCGTTTGCCCTAATGTTGGCAATTATGTCATAGACTCCCCAGAGGCTGTGGACTTCTTTTACGCCTTCGACTTTTTTTAGGGCTGACAAAACCTGTTTCTCGGCTCCAATCTCCGTATTTAGGAGGATAAAAGCTGTTGCCATTTTGATTTTCTCCTTTTTTGGGTGGGGTGGTTGGTTCAGAGGCAGGTTACTTTCGAGTGTTTTAGGGGAACACAAAAAGTTTTATTGCACTTCCAAACCTCTGCGTCCAACCGAAATAAAAAATGGTGCATCGTAAGGTGGCATGAGCCCTTCTTGTTTGGCTCTGTTGGGAATTGTATTGTACTTTTGAGTTGCTTTTCAGTTTGCTCACCTGACGCACTGGATTGTTACTTCGGCTAAATTTAATTTAAAATTATGTGATTGTATCTTGCTAGTCACAACTGTAACATTGTGTACGGAAAAAAGCAATTATTTGAAAAGAGGAAGTAGTTACTTGTCCTCAACAACAATCATTGTGAGCGTTGATCGTACTTTGTCTAAACGACGAACACGCCAAGTCACTATTTCTTTTAGTCTATCCATGGTGTCTGCTTTAACGCGCGCAACAATGTCGTAGACTCCGTAGACAGCTGAGGCTTCTTCGACGCCTTCAACTTTCTTTAATTCTTGTAAAACATCGGCTTCGGAGCCTATCTCTGTATTAATTAATACAAACGCTGTAGGCATATCAATCCTCAATAATAACTGGGACAGTTGGCATTAAAATCTTTCCTTACCTACGCGGCTTTGTTTTGCCGCATAATTTTGATTCCAGCCCACTGCAACGCTAAATAAGACACAACAAGACGGAACCACAAGTTAACAACTCTTACCCTG
>JBJKPJ010000243.1:0-1920 GCA_046706605.1 Bathyarchaeia archaeon
GTGCTCGACGGTGCGGGGGGTTTCCTTAAAGACCGCTTCACCGCCAAGGTCTCAGTTTACAGCGAGACAGACCCATCACGCTTTGATCCTAAAAACCGTGCAGCCATGGCTATGCCTTACCAACCCGCCATCTACATCGAATAAAAGCTCTGATTAAAACTGATTTTCAACATGCAAATGACTGCAGAAAATACCAATATGGACACCCTTCTATAAGAGAACGATAACTCTTTTGTGGAAGGTGCCATATCAAGGTGCCGCGCCTGTTCCAGAAGATTTAAGTTCATATACGCATTGAAAAACCATCAAACCCCAAAACAGCATCGCCAAAAACGTGGGGCCGTCGTCTAGCATGGAATGAGCTCTGGCTGGAGATATCTCCTCTCACTTTTCTGCGCTCTCCTTCCTTTCTTTTTTTAGTAACTAGGAGGTTCCCACAGTGAACCAAGAAGAAATTGAAGCTGCATCTGTAATACTGCAGATTTTTCTTGTTGGTTTGGCTCTGAATTTTAATGCTGATTTCCATGAGCTTGAGGAGATAACGGAGCGAGCATTGTTTAAAACTGAGAGGAGGCGCCATAGATGACTGAGTGGAGGCCTCTTTGGGAGGTTAACCGAAAAAAACCATTTGCGGTCAAGCCGCCAGTCGTTAATTGTGCGCCAGCAAAAAGTCGAAATGCTGAGGGTTCCTGTGATTTTGTCGGCGGCTTAGTTGATTCTACCTGTGAGGGGCGATATTGTCTTGTGGATAACACGTTTTGTTCCCAGCGAGTTTTTGGAAACGCAAAGATTTGGAAGACCTGCCCAGTTCGTCTTGAAAAGCTGAAAAACAAAAAGGAACAAACCTGGAGGTAAATTTTTTGGCTAAGCAATTGAAGGACCCTGCAGGCATGTTGGACTCTTACAGTAAGAGTGGTAATAGTAGTAATCTGCGCAAACAAATTTTTGACCTCCTTGATGGTGAAGGCCAATCCAACCCATTGCTAACTCCCAAGCAAATCTGCCAATTGCTACAAATCAGCTACAAAAAATACCACAACTACGTCGCCAAAACCAAGTGGGAGTGGAAGTATTATTACCGAAATCAACAAGGTTCAAAGTGTTCAAATTTTCACTGCTTCAAAGCCAAGGCTAAGCTGGATAAAGAGTTGAGTGTGGCGCTTAGGCGTGTGGTTGTGATGGATTGGGAGCGGGGTAGGTTGGGTTTTGGTTGGGTGTCGTCTAAGGCGAGGAATCGGTTTTGGATTTGGAGGGGCAAGTTTGGGCGGGTTGTTTGGTTTGAAACTGGGTTGGTGGGGCTGCATGTTAGGCGTCCGGGGAATTTGGGGAAAGCTAAGCAGTTGTTTTGTGATGCTTTTGTTAACACTGGGTTGGTGACTGATTTTGCGGTGCTTAATCCGGTTTTGGAGAAAATACGTCCCAAGAGCGGGCATTTTCCTTATAGTGCAGGTGAGCGGTTGCCGTACATGGTTATTCGTGATTTTGAGCAAAGCCACGGCATCATAATTAAGCTGGGTGATAGAACGCATCCAGACTCAGTTGAAGTCATAGCAAGCTTTAGCGACACACTCGATAGTGCCCTAGATAAGTTGGATCGACTAGAGAAGAGTGCCGAAAAAACCAGCCTAGCATTAACTAAGATTACGGGTCTGCTTTCGAATCTTTTTGAAATTGACCAAAACAAGCAACAAGGCAGCAGTAAAATCTCAGGAGATAACAGTTATGTCACTTAAGACCTCATACAAAAAAGATATTCCAAAATGCCTTTTGGAAGTTAAAACCTGTTCAAAAGCACTTTTAGCACCGAGCCGAGGGCATGGAAAAAGTCCATGCTTTTTACAAGTTGCTTTTCTGCTGTTAGTTAGTCCTGATTACGCACAGTTACTTTTGCCATGCGTTGATGGAGCGAAAACCTTGGAG
>JBJKPJ010000244.1:0-3270 GCA_046706605.1 Bathyarchaeia archaeon
CCCCTTATCGCGGTTGAAAACTCCTTCATAGTTGCCCTAGCTGTTGCTGCTTTGGACTTGGTTGCAGGAGTGCCACTGGCATGGTTGATTACCCGCAGCAAATCACGCTGGCTAAACATCCTTGACACCCTTGCTGATATTCCCTTTATAGTGCCCACAGCGGCTTTGGGCTACTCGATTTTGCTGTTTTGGGGTTCCAGCAATAGTATTTCTGGGCTTTTTGGTTACTCTCTTGTTTCTCCCGGTTGGCTTTTGGTTGCGCTTTTGCATTTTGCTTTCTCTTTCCCTGTGGTTGTCCGTGTGGTTGTGGGTGCGTTGCTAGATTACAAGATGGAGTATGAACGTGCTTCCCGAACTTTAGGTGCGCCACCCCTGACTGCCTCAAGAACTGTGACTTTCCCAATCATTAAGCCGTCTTTGATTGCCGCGTTTTCATTGGCTTTTGCGCGTTCGCTTTCTGAAACTGGTGCTACGTTTATTGTTGCTGGTGCTTTCATTAATGGACCTGTTTTTATTCAGGAACTAAAAAACCAGTTCACTTCAGGTTCTCCTGTTCCAATCACTCAAGGAACCTATGAAGGGGGAACAGTGTTTGCGAGTATAATTCTAATAGTTGTTTCGCTTATTATTTTTGGTTTAATACGGATTCTGGGTCAAAAGTTAACGTTGCCATTTGGCAAAGGTTTACCCCTGTTTGAAAAGAAACTTAGCTATCAAAAAACCGCGTGGACCAGAAACGGCGTGGCTCTTTTTGTTTTCCTGTTAATTGTGTTGATTCCGTCGCTTTTTGTGGCGCTTCCCGCGTTAGAGGCGATAACCTCAGGAAACGCATTGGTACACGTGTTTACGGCGCAGGGCATCTGGGGCAGCTTCTGGAACAGCTTGCTCCTATCTTATAGTTTAGGCGCTATAGTGACGGTGCTGGGAATCTTAACGGGTATTCCGATGGCTATTCTGATTAGCCGCAAAACCTTTGGCAAACTACCCTCCGCCATATTGGACACATTAATTAACGTGCCCCTAATTGTTCCCTCAATTGCCCTAGGCATCTCCTTGAAGTTCTTCTGGCAAGGCATCCCCGGCATACCAGAATTTCTGTTGCTGGTTTTTGCCCATCTTTCCATCACTTATCCATACTTTGTGCGTTCGATGTCGGCGGCTATGGAACGAATTAATGTTGAAATGGAGGAAGCAGCCAAAACCTTGGGGGCTAAGCCATTCACGGTTTTTCGCTCCATTGTACTGCCTATCACTAAATACTCGATTCTTTCTGGCGCCATAATTGTTTTCACACGGAGTGTCAGCGAAACCGGTGCAACGTTAGCAGTGTCCACAAAGCTGGAGACCGCCCCTGTGCTGATTGTTAACTGGGTAAATTCAGTCAGAGGAGTCGCGGGGTCAATTGCTGATTTTACCGCTTCAACTGTTGTCTTAGCCTGCGGTTTGTTGATTGTGTTTAGCTTTATTATCCTGTTGGTCTTGAGGCTGCTGACACGTAAAGGAACGGCACCGGGAGCGGTTTAAAATGATAACTAATAAAAACAGTAAAAAACTTGAAAAGGAAGAGAACTAAAATGCCTGATGTCCGAGTAGTCAACGTAACAAAAAAATACGGAAAACTATACGCCCTAGACAACGTCAGCTTAACCATCCGTGACCAAGAATACTTTTCACTGCTTGGTCCCAGCGGCTGCGGCAAAACCACGCTCCTGCGTCTCATTGCTGGTCTAATTGAACCAGACAGCGGCGAAATCTACATCGGCGACCGACGCGTTGACAAAGTTCCCCCAGAAGACCGTGACATCGGTTTTGTTTTCCAAACCTTTGCTTTGTTTCCGCATATGACAGCTTGGAGCAATGTGCTTTATGGTCCTAAAGTGAAGAATTACGATGCAAAACAAGCGGAAACTATCGGGCATGAAGTTTTGGAGCTGGTTAAACTAAATGAACGCCTAAATGCTTTTCCCGGTGAACTTAGTGGCGGCATGATGCAACGTGTCGCTGTAGCAAGGGCGTTGGCTGCGGGCGCAAAAACTCTTCTTTTAGATGAGCCGCTAGGGCAGCTGGATGCGAAGGTTCGAAACGAAATCCGCTATGAGATTCGTCGGATGGCAAAGGACCTTAGAATTACGGCGATACATGTTACACATGACCAAGCTGAAGCTATGTCCATTTCTGATAGGATTGCAGTTATGAAGAAGGGAAAAATCGTGCAGATTGGCTCGCCGCAGGAGCTTTATATGCAGCCTAAAAGCATCTTTGTTGCCCACTTCATCGGCGAATCCAACTTTCTAGAAGGTTACATCACCAAAGCCAACGACGGCATATCCGAACTGGAACTGCGTGAGGGCCTAAAAATTAAAGCATATAATGAGCGAAACATCAAAAACGATGAGCGTGTTGTTTTGGCTATACGTCCTGAAACTTGTGAAATGAAGCGGGGTCGAATACCTGCTGAGAACGGGTTATTTGGGAAAATCGAGAAAACAACTTTCGAAGGAACCGTGGTGCGCTACGAGATTCGGCTGGAAAACGGCGACCGGTTTGTTATCAATAGACCTTCGTTGACTGAGAGTTGGGTTACTATGGGTCAGGAAGTAACAATAACTTATCCTCTTGATAAGGCACATTTGTATGCTTATCCTGAAGCTGGGTTGACTGAGGAGATTGCGGTTTAGCGTCCCGTTGCATTATTTCTCTTTTTTTGTTTTCGTGTTTTTTTGAGAATATCATTAAATTTTCTGTGTTTTCACTCTTAAAATTTAAATCTAAGTGTCGTACTTTTAGTGATCTAGCTCGGGGTAGTATGGGAGAATTCAGAGCGTTTGAAAAGAAAGAGAATTTCATTGAGAATTGGGCTGATTTCTTCAGCTTTGTGTTAGATGACTTTTTGGATTTTTTACATAAAAATGTCTATTTAAGCATTTTTTGTGTAGATAAATTTAAATATGTTCACGTTAAGGCTTTGGGATATAACAACTGTAAATTTAACTCTACCCTAGAGGCAGCTTTAATGATCAACGGCAAGAAAGGAGAAAAAAACATATGAACACTGACCTAATTGTTGAAGCCCTCTTAGCATTCGTATTGATATTCATCTCAACATACGTCTTATACGCATTAGGCAAACGTTCAGCACCTAAAACAACCATAAGCGAAAATGAACAATCCGTCTACGCTTGTGGAGAAAAGATCTCATTTCACAGCTTAAAAATAACCGTTTCTCTCTACAAGTATCTCATTTACTTCATAAACTTCGATTCATCCGTA
>JBJKPJ010000245.1:0-6512 GCA_046706605.1 Bathyarchaeia archaeon
CCGCTAGCTTTTTTGCAGCAATGTTATTTAGTGCTGTTTGATCGCAAGCTCGAGTTTCATTAAAAACCCGAACTTTATTTCCAGATCCAGCGGAACCAACAATATGATAACCATAAGTGTCGATGCCTCGAACCTTGACTTTGGTTACTTGCTTAGAGCGATCAATGCCTCTTTTGCTCAGAAGCAGAGTTGAGGGAGCCCAAGTGTTTCCTGTACCTCGAACGCCCCATTTGATTGTGACGCCATCTTGGCTCCAAAAGTCCTTGTTGGAGACTTCAGCGATGAACTTGATTATGTCTAGACGGTTGGCTTCATAGAAAACTGCGCTTATGATGACTGTTGGTTCACTTATTGGATCCGAGTTTATTCCGGTTCCGTTTAAGACGTCAGCGACTATTTTGTTTGCAGCTTTGAAATCATAGACGCCTGTGAAAGTTTCATGTTGATCCAAAATTAGAGGCATAGCCTCGTAACAGATCGCTTTGATTTTCTTTCCGCTAAGGTCTCCCCCACTTAGGATACCGGCGAATTGAAGCTTGCCGTCAAAGTAGATTGCTACTTGAAGATCCTGCTGAATCAACGCCCTATTATCGCTAGTATTCGCTAGCCAAAATGAAGCATAGGTATCGCCAGATAGCTCTTGATAGACTTGATCTATTTCAGCGTCAAAGGCAACAAAAGCCTGGGTGCCTTGGTCGTAGTATTCGATTTCCCATTTAACCATATAATCACCCATAAGTTATGTTTTGACTGCCTTTGCTCAGGCGAATTGTGTACTTCCAAATCGGGTACGGTCCATCTTTCTGAGGCTCGAAACTATCCAGCAGCCAGGTTCCATCAATTAGGCCGTCGGTTGTTGTTACTAAGACTTCGTAGCCAACCCAGCTCAACAAGGGATTAATGTAAGTGCTCACAATTTGCGAGGCCGTCTTGGTTGGATCTGCTATTGTGCCTTCCAAGTAGACTTCAGACCGGAAACCACTTACAACGTTGATGGGGTAACCTTGATCGGGGTTTATCTGCTCCTTTACTCCGGATTTTGGCATGCGCATTCTTGCCGGTGCATAGGGTAAAGTTACATCACCAATTGTCCAAGTCAAGTTAGCCGCCTCCGATGCGACGATAAAGGGAATCACTCATTTTCTCCACGGTTGCTTCGGCTGCTTTTTCAAGAAACTTGGAATCAGCAATGTCACCGTAGAAGTGCATTCCGCCAATGTCAATTTGGATAATCTGCTGCGGTCTATCTCTAAAACTGGAAGACTGATCGTTTTCCATTTTCTTCTCATATTGCGATAACGGCATTACGATTTCGGGTCCAGCCTCGCCAACAAGAGCTAAGGTTGGTCTATCGACAACTCCGCCTTCGGCTAGAGCAACAGCTGCTTTTACTCCAGCGATTCCTGCACCAACAGCCGCTAGAATTATTGGAACAGCAACTCCCACGGTCATGGTGCCGTGAAAAGCCATCCAGGCAACCGTAGCAGCCACGATCGCAGCAATCGAGGCAGTTAGAGCTCCAGCAATGGCTCGCATGTCCTCAGGGATTGCGCTTAGAAGTTGGTCGGCGATAAGGAAGCTGCCAAAGAAAGCAGCTGTACCAATGGCTGCGGTTTTAGCGGTGATTCCTGTTTCTGCTATCTTCGCTGAGACATTGCTTAGCAGGCCGCTTATGTCAGGTAGGTTGTTCCAGGCTTTCCCTAACCCGTCAACCATTGTAATAGCTGTAGGAATGACCTGCAGTGCACTGGCCATAATAGCCTTGCTGACGTTGTCTTGCGCTTGCTGTGCCTGCTCGTTAGATACGCTTAATCTTTCCTGAGCTAAACTTAGCCTATCTGAAGCCACTGTCGCCTCATCGCTATTCGAGCCATGCTTTGAGATAGCTTCATTTAACGCCCTTTGAGCATCATCAACAGATTTGGTACTCGACTTCACCTGCAAGTTAGCGCGATCAACACTTAGCTCCGCCTGATTCACCCTATCAAAAGCGTTATAGAGGCTAAATGAAGCAGTGGCAACACCAGACAAACCCGACGCAAAAGACTTCATCGACACCTCAGAGTCTTTGGTGCTTTTACTGACTTGCCTTTGAGCTTGAGAAACACTGTTGAGATCATTGTTGATTTTGCTCGAGGCGCTCGCTACTACATTGCTTGCCTCATCAACCGCTTTTAGCTTGATCTCGATGTTTTGACTCATTTTTTAGCCCACTTAGCCCAAGCAGCCAAATACCTGAACTGAAACATTGACAATGACCCGATGCTCTGCAGGTCATATTGGGGAAATTCATGTAGGACTAAGCCGATTTCTTGTGCTTCTCCACTGCAACGGATCCAGTCGCTAAGGTTTGCTGTAAAAAAGCCGGCTGCTCACTAACGAACTTGAGAAGTGCTGCCCCTTCAACCATGGGAAAAGCTTCATAGAACTTGCAGATGTTATCTGGACCATAGGTTGGCATTTCAGGATAGGCCTTCTTCAGCATCAAATAGAGCGCCATCGCTGTTTTGTCAGCGTCCGTTTTGCATTGCCGCAATACCTCTGAGTCTTGAAGCGTTAATTCTCCGAAACGGACTTTCCCCAGTGACGGGTGATCGAACTCTCGGATTTCGCTAGCTCGCCGCATTAACTCTATGGGACTAAAGAGTTTGGTCGTAGCTGCACGTTTAGCTTCATCTTCAGCAGCCATCTTTTCAAACTTGGCAATACGCGCATTATTCTCAGCAGAATCAGCCAAATCTAAGTCCCCGGCAACTCTACGCTTTCAGCTTCACCGCTAATCTTCTCGAGCAATCCACCACTTTCAGCCGCAGTTCGTTCACAACTTAGAATAGAGCAGTTCTTCCAAGTCTCATTGTTTGCACCCTCCGCGGTGCCCTCGGGAGCAAATACTAAGTCAAATTTAGTACCCCCGACCAAAAGCTCAAGATACGTCTTGTCGGTATAGAGCCTCTCGCAGGACCACTCAAAACTCTGCTTCCCAGCACCAGTAACCGCAGGAGACAGCGAATCCATACTGTACTCTTTGATGATTTCCGCAGATGCCTTCACGCTTATGTTTTTGCCAAGACCAATAGCCACTCCGCTCTTTAGCAAACGAGCATTTCTACCTAGCAATCCACTCAAATTTTGATTCCTCCATTTCTATGTAACTTGCTTTTTGCAAGGTTACTCTACAATCAAGATTCAAAAACCACAACAATTCTGGATTGTTGGTCTTTTGCATTAAAACTCCTAAAGCTGAAATTAACACAGTTTCCTTCAAAATGGTAATTGAAGCGTATTCCATGCTTAGTTCTTGAAATCAGCTAAAATATAGCTTATTTTGCCTAAGAAAGATAACTTGATAAGAGTTACTTCAAAAAGACATTAAGACTACTTTGAGTCTTTGGCAGAGCACTCAGCTCCATTTTACCATTAACAATTTGTCTCGCGCGAAAATCGATTTGTTAATAGTGATCTATAAACAAGAATTTTAGACTTTTTCTGTTTTTCTTTTAGTTGTTTTATACCTTCAACGGATGGACCTTTCTTAATCCATTTTTCCAGTCAATGTTTTTTGACAACCCCGTACAAGAACTCGCTTTTATAAAGGAAGAAACGTTTGCAATTACTGATGACCAACGGGCAAATAGCAGCTATTGTTCACGCAATCAGACAATCAGTAGTAAAAGGTGAGGTTGCTTTGTTTTGTGGAGCAGGAATCTCTCACAACTCTGGATTGCCTTTAGCTAATGAATTGAAGAGAGCGATTTTAAAAGAACTTCGCATCAGCAAATTGGAACTTAAAGAAATCGAAAGATCAAGTCTACCCTTTGAAGCTTTTATGGAAACTGTTGCTCGAAGCTACAGTATTTCTGAAATCCTACACTTATTCAAAATGGGCGAACCTAATACAAACCATACCCTAGTGGCAAAACTCGCAAGAAAAGGATACATCAAGACTATTGTTACTACAAACTTCGATTTGTTTTTTGAAAAGGCTTTGGCAGTTGAAGGATTAAGACGAAACTCTGATTTTAAAGTGTTCTATTCAGAGGAACAGTTTTTAACAAATTTGGACGATTTGGATAATAGGACTATTACTATTTTTAAGATTCATGGCAGTATTGAAGACGAAGAAAGCATAAGAACTACTCTGACGGAAATTGCACGCAAATCGCTTTCGGACAAAAGGATGAATGTTATAAGACACTTGTTTTCAGCAGGGAATCATAAAATTGTACTGGTTCTGGGCTATAGCTGTTCAGATGTTTTTGATATAACCCCGCAGATTCAAAGCATAAGCAAGAATGAAAAAGAAGTATTTCTTGTTGAGCATGCAGATAATTTGAGCATAGAAAGCATTGGAGAAGAACCTTCAAAAAACCCATTTACAAAGTTTAAAGGTTTAAGAATAAAGTGCAATACTGACCAATTTATTAGAGATCTATGTGGTTGCTTTAGTTCAGAAATTGGTGAATATGATTATTCAAGTCATTTGCTCGGATGGACTCCAATTATTAAAAATTGGGGAAAAGAATTTCACAAGAATCTATTATCTACAAGATACTTCATCTTGGGTTCGCTGTTTAATCAGATTTCAAATTTTAAGACCTCATTGAAATACTTTAACAAAACTCTGACTATTGACAAAGATAAAAAAGATAAACAAGGTCAAGCGGCGTGTTATGGAAGCTTGGGCAATGTAAACCATAGCCTGGGCAGGTTTGACAAAGCTATTAGCAACTATAAAATCGCCCTCAGAATTGCTAAACAGATTGGAGACTTCGTAAACCAGGCTTCAAGTTTTACAAATTTGGGAACTGTGTACTTTGACTTAGGAGATTTCAAAAAGGCAATTTATTGTCATCAGAAGGCACTTGAAACTAATATTCGCATAGGAGACCTTTGGGGTGAAGCGGCAGATTTGGCTGGTTTAGGTAACGCATTTCACAGTCTGGATAATTATGAAAAAGCAGTTCAGTATCATCAAAAATCGCTTGAAATCAGTAGACAACTAGGTGCGAAAACGGGAGAGGCTACATGTCATGCAAATCTTGGAAATATTTACCGCGATTTAGGCAATTTCGAAAAATCGCTTGAACATCACAAGGCATCTTTTGAAATTGCTCGACAGATCGGAGATAGAGCACTTGAGGCGAGATACTACACAAATGTAGGCATTATTTGTTTTGATCGGAGCAATTTTCGCAAGTCACTTTATTATCATAAGAAGTCTTTGCGAATCGCTAAACAAATTGAAGACCATGCAATGGAAGCAAATTGTCTACTTAATATTGGCGACGCGTATTTTGGCCTAGGCAAAATTAGCGAAGCGGCGAATAACTATACTAAATCGCAGTGGCTCGCCAAGAAAACTGGACAAAGTAATCTTTGGAAATTGGCTCGAGACAAACTAATTGCAATAAACCTTTGAGATTGTTTACCTATAACAATAACTTTACAAAAAATTGTGTTGGAACTGATAAAAAAGGATCTTGTGTAACAAGCGTTCCTACCCAATTGCCTAGAAAGCTAGGCCTTCCAAGTCATGGCTCAAACCATAATACCGCCTTGAACCTGACCACACCGCCAAACAGCAGCTTGTCTTGAAACTTGATTTCACCCGGAGCAAAACCAACCGGATAACAATCCTTCACTTTACCACCCAGAGTGCGATCTGCTAAAACGGCATCAACCACATCCCCCAGTGGCGCTATTATGTCGGCAAACCAATCTTTGGGTTCATACTCCCGAATGATTAGAACGACGCTGAAATTGACGGCCACATCCAGTAGATCACCCATCTCACCAGGAGCAATCGAGGATGGCTCAGCGTTTATGACAGCACAAGGGTACGCTCCAAGCGCGAACTGCTCACCCAAAACAACAGTCTTCACTGAGCTCTTGGCAACAATCGCTTCTTTGGTAGCATCAAATAGTCCCTTGTAGCTGGAAAAGAAACCCATTAGCTTAACATCTCCAGCCACAATTGAGCAAATGTCTCATCCACTTTGCCGCGGGCAGCATCAACTCCTTTTTGCATAAATGGATTAGGCTTAGTTCCAGGGTGCCTAACCAGAGAAGCGAAAACCAACTTTCCTTTAGCATCAAAAGCTAACACACGAGCGTTGACTGGCCTAATTTCATGCGGAGCAGTCCCATATACAACAAACGCGGCGTGAGGTGCTAAGGCTGAAATTTTGGCTTCCCCCTCACCAACTTCTTTGACTATCGATTGAGCAAGTCTACCGGTTCGCCAAGGCGCACCATAAAATGCAGAGACATAGGCAATGTCAGATAGTTTCTCCATTAGCTTCTGCCGCATCGGACCGCTCAGGTACTTTGCAACTTCTTCAAATTCTAAGCCGCGAGTGCTAACTTCAACTGAGATCATGCTTGACACACCTTAAACGGCAATTCCCCTTCAGCTTCTCCGTAGACATACAAGAAACGATTTGCCTCTTCCCAGAAGGCTTCAGCCCCAACTGGATCTCTGCGACGGCGAAACTGCCAAGCAGCTAAATGAG
>JBJKPJ010000246.1:0-4975 GCA_046706605.1 Bathyarchaeia archaeon
GTCTGCATCTACGCCATGGTTGCCTCTTCGCTTGAGAATTTTGCCACCGAAATCCGCGAGTTACAGCGCCCTGAAATCGCCGAGGTGTTTGAGTCGTTTGAAGCTAAAAAACAGGTCGGCAGCTCTACAATGCCGCATAAGCAGAATCCTGAGACGTGTGAGCGAGTTTGTGGTTTAGCACGCATCGTTCGAAGCCTATCTGTGCCTGCGCTTGAGGATATGGTGACATGGCACGAACGTGACCTGACACAGTCTTCGGCTGAACGGTTCATTTTGCCCGAATCAAGCATACTGCTCGACTACATCCTCAGCCTCATGTGCAATATTGTGGGTAATTTGCGGGTTGACAGCGAGCGGATGCTCAAGAACTTGGGTGCAACTGAGGGACGCGCCATGTCTGAGTCAGTAATGATGGCGTTGACCAAGAAGGGTGTAAACCGACAGGAAGCCCATGAACTGCTAAGGCAACTAACCATCAAAAGCGCCCTTGAGAAAAAACCCTTCAAACAAACCCTCCAAGAAGACAGCTTTGTAAGCAGCGAACTTTCCGAAAAGGAAATTGACGGGGCGCTCAACCCCAAAAACTACTTGGGCACAGCCATAAAACAGGCAAAGCAGTTTGCTAAGGAAGCCTAAAAGTCAAATAGCCCTTTTTGTTGGGCTTCGTCGGGGGCTTTTGCGAGGTTTTCCCATTCATCTTTTTTGATATAGCCACCCACTTGCTCTTTGATTTTCTTTGCCAATCTTGGCCCAACAGAGGGCAAGTTGGTGAGGTCTTCAACTGAGGCGTGTTTTAGGTCTTCAATAGTCTGGTATCCAGCGTTGAAAATGATGCGTCCGCGGACTCTGCCCACACCCTCCAATGCCACGATAGGTAGCAGCTCGCGTTTTATGCCTTTGGAAACCCGCTCCACAAGCTCATGGCTTAATGCGGATACTTCCTTGTTTTTGACAACCACAGGCGACAGCTCATCGGTGGCATGCAGGAGCCATTTAGCGGTTTCAATGGTGCGGTACAAATCCCCTGGCTGGACGCTGAAGCGTTCGAGGATTTTTTCTTCAGGCAACTCCTCTATCCAGTTGTTCATAACCATGGCGGTTTTGACTTCGCCCAGAAACTCAGCATAGCCAATGTGGTCACTCCACTGGTCAGGCGGCTCAACGAACAATTCCTGCCTGTGTTCTTCAGTTTGCACCGCCAACCTGTCCATTTCACGCTGGTAAGGGCGCATGATAGGTCCCATGTCAGGCGTGTGGGAAACAAGGTGAAGTAGGCTAAACTCGGTTAAAACAGGCATTTTGCCTTGAAGTGCATCGCGAATAATCACGCCTGAGAGGGGGTCGATGTAGAGTTCGCTTATGCGTTTGCCAAATTTAGTGGCTAAAATGTCATCACCCAAAACGTATATCATCTCCTCGTCGTGCAGGAACCGCAGGATTTTGTTGATGACGTTTTTGATGGCTTTCACATCATACTGGTACGCGTAGAAGGTTTTGCCGAAAAACTCATAGATGCCCTGCTCGGTGTGCGCATAATCCGAGGCGATGGTTGACAGGACGTGGGCACGGATGATTCTCTCCACCGCCAACCGACTCCAAATCCGCTCAGGCTTAGCAAGCACATAGCTCTCCATGAGGTAATCGGCTTCATCAGCAGTTTTGGCGATAAGTACAGATTCACCGAACTTGTCATATTTTGGTCTGCCGGCCCGCCCCGCCATCTGCTTGTAATCCAAAACACTAATGGGGTAGTTGCCCAAGCCTGCTTCGAAACGGCGGTAGTCTTGGATTATAACGGTTCGTGCAGGCAAGTTGACGCCCCAAGCCAACGTAGGCGTGGCGGTTAAAACTTTGATTTTGCGTTCTTTGAAGGCGTCTTCGATGATTTTTCGATGCGCCCCCGACAAGCCAGCGTGGTGGTAGGCAACTGCTGAGCGAACCAACTCTGCTAACTCGTCGCCAAGCCCCGTGCGTTCACCCGCGTCAAGAATTTTCTTTGCTTCCTTTTCAAGAGAACTTCGGGTTTGCTCTTCTAGTGAGCGCTTGACCAGTTTGGAGCCGCTTTTGGGAACCAGCACCTTGTCCATGTGGCTGGCGACGTTTTTGGCGGCGGCAACCGCGTTTTTGCGGGTAGACGCAAAAATCAACGCTTGCCCACCGTTGCGCAGGGTATTTAGGACGAGGTTGATGACAGGTTGGCGGTTTTCGATTTCGATTCTGCGGGATTCGCCGTCGCGGTATTGGATTTCATCCTGCAAAATCACGCCTTCCTTTAAGTTGATGGGACGCCACTCAGTCACAATATACTTTGCGCTTAGCCACCCCGCAATTTCATCCACGTTGTTAATCGTTGCAGAAAGCGCTAAGACCTGGATGTGGGGGTTAACCTGCATCAGCCGTGCCAGCACGATTTCTAAGGTGGGTCCGCGTTCGGCTTCGTTTAGTAGGTGGATTTCGTCGGCGATGACTGCGGAGATGCTGTCCATCCATTTGGCGCGGTGCCGTAGCAGCGAGTCGGCTTTTTCGTTGGTGGTTACGATGATGTCGTAGCGTTGGAGCCAGTTGTCGGCGCTGTCAAAATCGCCTGTGCTGATGCCCACGCTGACTTTTCTGCCATCCACTTTGCGTATAGAGGCGTATTTTTGGAATTCCTCAAACTTCTCGCTAGCCAACGCGCGGAGCGGCGAGAGGTAAATGACTTTGCCATGATTGACTAAGACATGTTTGAGGGCGCAGAGCTCAGCGATGAGGGTTTTGCCTGACGCGGTGGGGCTGGCAAGAACCACGTTTTGTCCATCTAATACTCCCGCCTTGATTGTGTCTTCTTGAGGCGGGAAAAGCTGACAAATTCCCATACCTTCCAGTACTTCTCTGACTGGTGGGGGGACGGATAACTCTGCAACTTTCACTTTTCTTCGCCGTTTCTATTTATTGAGTATTGAACATGCTGGTTAATAGTGCTAGCCGTCGATGGCGGTTTTTTCAGCTACATTTTTTTATCTGAAGTAAATACTAGCACAGTGAACGAGTTTATCTGTCCCAAAATTTATGGTTGGATATTGTATGGTTGAAAACGTTAAAGAACTCCTCAAACTGCATGAAGGCATCACGCATGAGGTTTACTTAGACAACGAAAACAGCAGCATCGTCCCCCACGAAGTCCTCGACGCCATGCTGCCCTACTACAACAAAAAAGCCTACGGCAACCCAAGCCTCACCCACAAACCCGGCTGGGAAGCCTTCGAAGTTATCATGACCAGCTTCCAGAAAATCAGTCGCTACATGGGCGCCAAAAACCTTGAAGAACTCACCTTTACCCCAAGCGAGACGGAAGCCAACAACCAAGCCATCATGGGCGCCTGCTTTGCACAAAAAGGCAAAGGCAAAAAAATTGTCATCTCAGAAATCGAACCCATCAACGTATTGCAGGTGGCGGAGATGATGAGCAAATTTGGTTATTCTACTACCAAAATTCCCGTAAACCAAGAAGGCTTTGTTGATTTAGAAAAACTCAAGGAAGCCGTGGACAACGAAACCGTATTGGTTAGCATCCAAGCCGTCAACAACGAACTTGGCACTATCCAGCCGCTCAAAGAAGCCATCGACATCGTGAAATCCAAAAATCCCCAAGCGCTCTTCCACACTGACGCCTCCGACGCCTACGGCAGGATACCGCTAAACGTCAGAGACTTAAACGTTGATTTGGCGACGGCAAGCAGCTACAAAATTCAGGGTCCACGCGGCATCGGCGTTATGTACCTGCGGGAAAGCATAAACATGGAACGCATAATCGAAGGACAAATCGGCACCCAAAAGCTCTGGCCAGGCATCGAAAACACCCCGCTGATTGTTGGCTTCACCAAAGCCTCTGAGCTGGCGTTTGAGAATTTTGAAGCCAACACCGCCAAAATGCGTAGGCTACGGGATAAGCTGGTTGACGGGATATTCGCTGAGCTTGATGACTTGCGGTTTAATGGTCCAAAAGGAGACAAACGTAGCCCCGACAATGCCAATGTCAGTGTACTGCGCTGCGAGGGCGAAGCATTAACCATAGAACTTAGCCTCAAAGGCGTCTATGTGTCCAGTGGAAGCGCTTGCAGCCGAAGACTGCTCCAACCCAGTCATGTTCTTGTTGCTATTGGTCGCCGTTTCAGTGAAGCTCATGGCAGTATTCTCATGAAGGTTACGCGTTCTCTTACAGAAGAAGATATAGCTTACGTTTTAGAAGTTTTACCAGTAGCCGTGAACCGTATTAGAGGGATAGTCGGCTCAACAGGAACGGATTAGTATGTCTCGTATACCCCTACCTTACAACCCGAAAGTTATGGATTTATTCCGTAACCCCAAAAACCTAGGCAAAATGGAAGATGCCACTGTCGTCGCAGTTGCAGGAAACCCCGCATGCGGAGACATGATTACCTTCTACCTCAAAATCGACGAAGCAAAACTAGTAATCGAGCGGGCACAGTTTGAAAGCTACGGCTGCGCCGCCAACATCGCCACCAGCAGTATCGTTACCGAAATGGTAAAAGGTTTGACAATGGAAAAAGCATGGAACGACATCACATGGAAAAAAGTCACTGAAGAAATCGGCGGTTTACCCAGCGTCAAATTCCACTGCGGCGTCCTAGCTGTAGGCGCCCTAAAACGTGCCATCCGGCAGTATTTTTCAGAGCGTAACATGGAGCCGCCAGCATGGTTGCCAAAAGACCACACGTTCGAGGAAAAACAGGCGCTTGAAGAAGAGGAACTGGCAAAGACATTATCTAAGAGGCTAAAACCTGAGGCAGAAAAAAAATAATCGACCAGAAAGCAATCAGGCAAGACTTTCCTATACTAAACCGCAAGGTAAACGATAACCCCATAATCTACTTTGACAACGCCGCCACCACCCAAAAACCCCACCAAGTCATCGATGCCATAACCGACTTCTACCTAAACCACAACGGCAATGTCCACCGCGCCATCCACACTC
>JBJKPJ010000247.1:0-4940 GCA_046706605.1 Bathyarchaeia archaeon
GAAACCGTTATGTTGACAGGTAAAACTGACAGAAACACTGAAGCGTTTACTGACTGCTTGTCGGTTGATGCAATAATGGTGATAGAGTAATTACCTGTTGGAGTAAAACTAGGTATGTTCATAGTCAGAACGCTGGTAAAGTTAGAGTTACCAAACGTCGGTTCAAAGACGCAGTTTATTCCGCTTGAACCAGTATTACTGCTTAGCGTTATATTTTCAGGTTTGCCTATTGATGTTACGTTGACTTGGGCTTGTAGAGTGTTGCCTTGAATTACTTCTGTTTGGTTTAATGATACATTTAGGCTAAGTTTGGTTACCTGCTTTGAGTTTAGTTGATAATAAGAAACAATCAACAAAGCAACCACAAGCACAACTATGATTACAACAACAATCAGGATGTTTCTACGTCTGGTTGAAGTCTGAGCTGGACTAAGCAATCTGATGCCTCTTTTTGTTGTTGAAGCGGTACCTAACTGCAATTACACCAATTAGCGTGAGAGCAAACAGTGGCACAATTGCTAACCAAGATAGCTCTGGAACTGTGGGTGAAGAAGTAATTGTTGAGTTTGTTGGTTTAGATGTCGCGTTTGATGTTGTGGTGAAAATGACTGTGGAGTTGTTGGTTAGAATAAATGCTCCTGAACTTGCAAAAGCAACTCCTGAGGCATCTACATGTAGACTATGCTTTCCTTCGGGTATGTTAATTGTGTTATTGTAGTTGAATTCAGTAAGTCCTGCTTGGACTCCTCCAAGTGGTCCACTTCCGCTGTAACTTTGCAAATACCAACTGTCGATAATTTCGTCATCGAGTTGAATGGAGTAATATATGATGCCATTATAAGTGGAGTTGTAGGGTGAAGGCAACATGGGTTTGTTTATACGTAGGCTGATATCCACTTGATTTGGGTTACTTTCAGAATTATTATTTGGACTGCTGATGATAATTTGTGGTGGCGTTGTTCCTTGTATCTCTGGACCAAAAGTAACGAGTCTAAATGGAAGTTGCCCCTCAACCTTTTCAGTAAACGGTCCAGCCCAAGCTAGAAGAATTATCAGAACCAAGATTACTGTTATCAGCATCTTTTTTCTAACTTGCAATCACCCATTTTAACCCAATTATCAATAGGGAATTAAATGCGATAAAAGCCTATTCGTAAACCTTCCTTGACTGGGCTGAGTCAAGTTTTCTTGACCTGATGGGTCTTTCGATGCCTTCTAAAAAGCAAGAGAGAAATGATAACCACCGCTACTATTACAACAGCAGCTACTGCTAATGAGACAACAGAAACCATTACGGTTAAAAAGGGCTGTACTACCGTGAAGGCAACAGTTTGTGAAGCACCAACATTTCCGAAAGTGTCGTTAGCATACACAGTTATGTTGTGCTTGCCGTAGGATAATCCAGTCAGCATGGTGTTAACATTGATAGTGACGTTACTTTGTCCGTCAAGACTGTAACCCTTCCAATTTACAGGCTTATTTATGGTGAAATTCAGCCATACATTAGTTGAGGAGTAGCTTACACTCTGAGGCGAAGACACAGAAACTTCCGGTGGCACAGTGCCATAGTCAATTGGAAGGTACTGCTCGTTTATTCCCACAACGGTGAGTGAACCAGGTACCCACGAGGCAGCTGTATATAAAATAGCGTTGCAACCACCAATTACAAAAAATGAATCATTAAGTACTGCTACGGCAAAGGAATAACGGTTTGAAGGTAACTGCGCTCCAGATGACCAACTATTGTTAGTAGGATTATAGGCTTCAAGGGTTGTAGCTGCTATTAAACTCTCAGTGTGTAGGCTTTCGCTCCAGTTAGAAGAAAATACTTCATTAAAAACGTAGATTTGCTTGGCTGAATTTACCCCCGAAGTAGCAATTGAGGTTGCATTCCCATTCAATAACTCTGGATAAGGCGCCCTGCTGCTCCAACTTTGATTTGCCAGGTCATATATTTCTGTCATGTTGGTTCCAAAAACAAAAATCTTACCATCAAGCACAGTGGATGTCATGAAGCCGCTCTTATTCGGAATTGGCGACATAGCCGTCCAAATGTCAGCGACAGGATCATAGACAAAGTTTGAATCGCCTCCTAAAATGTTGATTTTACCGTTGACTACATTTGCTTGAACACCTTGCTCAGGTTGTGGCATTGGAGCCTTGGTTGTCCAACTGTCGTTTCCAGGGCTATACATCTCATTGGTGGCAAGAGAATTGTTGCCGTCAGATCCGCCTATACAGTAAATCACATCATTGTATACCGCCGTGGCAAAATATTCTCGCGGCGTTGGCATTTGAGCCATCTCAGTCCACGAATTTTTTGAATAATTATATTTTTCATTTGTTCCAACTACTCCACCCCATCCGTTAGTTACAACTGGAAGCAGTGCAGATGGGAAATCAGGGCGCATTGTATATTGGTAAGTGCTGCCGCCAATAGCGTAAATGCTGCCGTCAACGACTGCCACACCCAAACCGCTTCTTGCAGTAGGCATCGGTGCTAAGGCAGCCCAAGAATTTGGAACCACCAAGTCAGCGAAAACAGATTTAGTCGCAATCAAGCATGATGCCGTCAGGAACAGGATAATGAGCATGAGAACTAACGCTAAACCCTTGCTAACTCCACTCATAATATCCATAAAGAAAACAAAGGCGATAAAAGCCTATCCGTAAAGCTTCCTTGTTCTCTCTTTTTCTTAGTAAAAGGAGATTATATCTCAATAATTATCTTGGGTTTTCGTAGGATAATTAAGAATTATGTTGGGAAAAACTGCGATAATTATTCGATACCAAATGAGAGTTATTTAAAATAAGATTGGGAAAATAGAGAATAATTATTGGGGTTTAAGGTGTAGCGCGTGCTTTTTTTTATCACACCAAAATTTAAAATAAGATCGGTAAAATCGCGCGCGCACTCTAATTGGCGGCGAACCTTCCTTTTAGACACTTAGGGCAAAGGTTTTGCCTGTGATTTCTTTTCTTGAGAACTTTGAAGTTTTTGTTGCATACACTGCATTTGACGAGGTTCACTTGGTTTGGGTCAATGAGCTTTAGTCTTCGCTTTATCTCTGTTTTAACCTCAGTATTCTCCTCATTTTTAAGAGCTTCACTGAGCAAATTCATTGCAAAGTCTAAGCTTTTGTCTCCAAAAAGAATCCCGAACTTATTGGTTTCTTTGCCTTTAACCAACTCAACTTTAATTGGTAACATGCAAACAAAATTTGCAGGATAACTTCTTGACCTATTGTAATCGACTACAGCAAAGCGGTAGCTATTCCCAGAGTTACTTACTCCTTTTTCAAGCTTGAAAACCTGCAATCTACAATCCATAAAAGCAAACACTCTGTAGAGGACTAATTGTGTTAAATGCCCCTAAAATACTAGTCTGCCAGTTAACAAACTACTGTAGCATGCTTTATGGTATTTGCAAAAAGTAGGTCTCGAAGCGTTGAATGACCTTTTTGAATTTTTGGCAAGTCCTTGACTCGCCATACTTATCCACAAGGAACATTTTTTAAAAAAGTAATAACTGTTTGAATTTTTCCGCATAGATTATACAGGAAATTTGTTAGATACTATACTCATATAACTACTTCAGCGTCGGCACTAACCGAATCAACTGTAGTAACTCTAATAGTTACCTTGTCGCCAACCTTAACCTTGGGCACGAAAATAGAAAAGCCCTTAATGGCTGCCAAACCCTCACCATTCGGCAAAATTTCATTGATTTCAACTTCATACTCATTTCCAATTGTGACTGGACACTCCCCTCTATTACGTTTATTTTTAGCATTTCTCGGGCTTCTTTTTTTAGGGCTAATTACAGGTCTCTCCTTGCCTATTCTGCTTATGTAACGTTTTGAACTGCTTAAGCATTGTGTCAAGAATCGGGTGGGAGACAAAATCTTTGACCTTCATGTATGCAAATGCGAAGGTCTTTTATCTTGAAAGCTCCAATTAGCTATGGATACTTATGCCAAGTGTAGCACGGCGAAAAGCAAAGAATACTCAAAACGAGCAGCGTAAAAAAATGGAACGCGAAAAAGTGGCAAAAAAGAAACAAATGCAGCAGCAACTTCCGCCCAAAGGGAAAAAACGGTAAAACACATATCCTGCTAAAGGTGGAAATGCTCATTTTAGCGTGCACACGAGCTAAAAACGAGCTCTTTCGGGTACTTCAAGGCTTAGCTGCTTCCTTAGTGTTTTGTATCTGTTTCTAACTGTAACCTCTGTGACTCCGGCAGCCTCAGCAATGTCTTTTTGTGTTATCTTCTCATTATTTTGGAGACAAGCTATGTAGAGTGCAGCTGAAGCCATGCCCATGGGATCTTTTCCTGCTGAAAATCGATTTAGTCTTGCGTCCCTTAGAATTTGAATAGCTGCGCCCTGTGTTTTACCTGATATCCCATTTTTTTCTGCAATTTTCGAAATGTAAGTCAACGGTTCAGAGATTGGCATATGAATTTCAAGCTCAGACAGCAGCAGTCTGTAGCATCTTGCAACATCTTTTTTGTCAACAAGGCTTGCTTCAGCGATTTCGCGAAGAGTTCTGGGTGTTCCGCTTTTGCGACAAGCAGCATACAACGAAGCAGCGGCGATGGCTGCTATAGATCTTCCACGTACTAAGCCTTTGTCGAGTGCTTTTCGGTAGACAAGAGCAGCTTTTTCTTTGACGGACGGCGAGACAGAAACTTTGCCCGATAGGCGGTCAAGTTCGCTCATAGCTTGGGAAAGGTTGCGGTCGATAGATGAATGCACTCGACTGCGAATTTGCCACTTGCGAAGGCGCCACATCTGCAGTCTTGTGGATAATGGCAGCTTTCTGCCGAATGCATCCCTGTCAATTTGACTGATTGTTGTAGACAAACCTTTATCATAAATAGAATATGATGCCGGCATACCGACGCGGCTTCTTGATGCTTTTTCTTCCTGTGTAAAGG
>JBJKPJ010000248.1:0-3587 GCA_046706605.1 Bathyarchaeia archaeon
GTCATCTATAGTCTTGTATTTTGCCATCTCTCTCACTTCTGATTTTAAAAAAGAAAAAGTAGATGGAAAGTTTATTGGATACCTGCTTTTTTCCCGACCATCTCGATGAAGTCAACCATACGGTTGCTAAAGCCCCACTCATTGTCATACCATGAGAAGACTTTAACAAAGTTGCCTTTATTGCCAAGCACCATGGTTAAACCTGCATCAAAAACGCTGCTGTAAGTAGTGTGCATCACGTCGCTACTGACAATTGGGTCTTCAGTGTAGTTTAATATGCCTTTGAGTGACCCTTCGGCAGCGCTCTTCATAGCATCGTTGATTTCTTCTTTAGTAACTTCTTTACCCAGTATGCAAGTTAAGTCGACAAGGGAAACGTCCGGTGTAGGTACACGCATGGCAACGCCGTTCATTTTGCCTGCACACGATGGCAGAACTGCTCCAATCGCCTTTGCTGCGCCTGTGCTGGTTGGGATAATGTTGATTGCTGCTGCACGTGCTCTGCGGAGGTCTTTGTGGACGACGTCTTGGACTTTTTGGTCGTTGGTGTAGCTGTGAACTGTTGTCATGATGGCTTTTTCCAAGCCGAAGCTGTCTGATAAAACTTTGCTGATGGGTGCTAGAGCATTTGTGGTGCAACTGGCATTGCTTAAGATATTGTGTTTCTCTGGGTCGTATGTTTGGTCGTTGACTCCTAAAACGATGGTTGCATCTGGATCGTCAGCGGGCGCTGAAATCAAAACTTTTTTTGCACCAGCTTCCAAGTGCTTTGAGGCACCTTCACGCTTTGTGAATAAACCAGTAGATTCTACAGCTAAAAATACTCCCAAATCTTTCCATGGAAGTGCTGCAGGATCTCTTTGTTGTAGGCATTTGAGGACTTTGCCGTTTACAACAAGGTCGGTTCCTTGAACTTCAACAGTTCCCGGGAACCTTCCATGAACACTGTCATATTTAAGTAGGTTTGCGTTGGCGTTTGCGTCGGCTAAGTCGTTGATTGCAACAAAGTCAATGTTGGTATTTCGTTCCATTGCTGCCCGGTAAAGGAGGCGCCCGATTCTTCCAAAACCATTAATTCCAACTTTTATTGCCATTTCATAATTCACCTATTCTTGTGAAAAACTACAGCCTCACTGAGTTATTAATTTTTTGACACAAATACCAGAGGACAATTTAGCCACAATCAAAGTCTAAAACTCCAAAAAACGCATCCAAGCAGTAAAAATTAAGTAAAAACAAATAAAAACAAAAACTACGACAACCCGTTTAAGCCAGCTATTTTCCACCGAACTAACTGCAGTTCGGCAAGTGGAAAGTCTGTTTTCCAAAAAGGCGACATGAGACAGTTAGAGGACTTTCCGTAACGTATCCATGTTAAAAACAGTGCAGGCGCAACCGTTTTTTATCAACGGAATACCCTGACCAGCAACTTCCATCCCCTTAAGCATGGGAGCCATAATTTTCATCTCTTCACCACAGGCAACCCCTACAACGCCTTCATACTTGTGTGACTTTAGAATCTTCGGGATACAAGATCCACCTGGGAGCAGATAAACATCGTAGCCTTTCTTTTTGGCGTACTGGTTTGCTTTGTTTACCACGCAGTCATCTGAGCAGTGTGAACACGTGTAAGACGGGATTTCGGGGTTAAAGGTTGCTTTGCAACGGCTGTCCATGTATTTTCTGGAGCAGTGGGGAAGGAAAAGCGCCCGTTTTTTTGTTTCCAAAAACTTTCCCCGTTCTATGACGTTTATGGCTTGTAAATCAATCATGTCCTGTAGTAGGGAAACTGCATCAGAGAGGTTTAGCCCTGTGGCTTCTTGAATTTTGAAGCGCAGTATCAAATCGTTAAGTGTATTAAGGAAAGTTTTGTGCATACCCCTTTGGTAACTTATTGTAGCAATTTCAGCGAAGAAGAAACGAGGAACCTTGGATAGGTCGAACGTAAATTTATAGGGCATAAAGAAGCATAGCAAATAGGATGCTTAAAAAAATTGCCTATTCGATTCTAAAAATTGCCTGAATTTCCTCTTTCCAAATTTGACTCCAAAAACTCCTTAATAGCCGTCAGTTCTTCGCGGAGCTGCCTAACTTCAACTTCAAGCTCACTGGCTCGTGTCTCCACATTTTTTTTGTGGTCTGCAAGGTTACTTTGCCACCCAGACTTTGAATACAAAAACTCAAGTTGTTGATGAAGGTCCTCCAAGTTTTCTCTTAGACACATCTGTATGTCTTTGAGTTTAGCGATGGATTGCTCCAACGTAAGTTTACCTGAGTTTGCCACAACCAACCCTTCAAAATAAAAAAGGGTAATTAAATGCTTATTTGGAACATTAAGCGTTCTGCAAGTTCCTTGTAGCGGTTTCGGATAGTAACTTCTGTTACTTGCGCGATTTCGGCGATTTCCCGTTGTGTTTTGCGTTCACCCGTCAAAACGGAAGCGACATAACTTGCGGCGGCGGCAATGCCTGTTGGTCCTCTGCCCGATGTGAGTTTGAGCTCTTTTGCTGAAGCTAAGATTTTGTGGGCAATTTCCTCAACTTTTCCCTGCATAGTGAGCTGGTTTGAGAACTTTGTGATATACTGGCTTGGCCGCAACGGCGGGATAGAGTAGTTGAGCTCGCGAATTAAGAAACGGTAGCTTCGTCCAACTTCTTTTTTGTTAACTGTTGATGCTTGGGATATTTCATCCAACGTGCGTGGTAACCCGCATTGTCGGCAGGCTAAGTACAGGGCGGCTGAAGTGACGCCTTGGATTGACCTGCCACGGATAAGACGCTCTTTGACCGCTTTTCGGTAAATCACCGAAGCAGTTTCCAAGATGTTCTTGGGAAGGTTTAGATTATTGGAAATCTTTGTGATTTCAGAGAGCGCAAACGCCAAATTCCGCTCAGTAGCGTCGGAAACCCTGATGCGACGCTGCCATTTTCTGAGCCGGTAAACCTGCGCCTTCTGACCTGGCGAGAGGCTTTTACCGTAGACGTCGCGGTCATGCCAGTCTATGGTTGTTGATAATCCTTTATCATGGATGGTGTAAGTCAGGGGGGCACCAACACGGGTTCGCTTTGAACGCTGCTCATCGTCGAAAGCTCGCCATTCAGGTCCACGATCAGCTATTTTGGCTGCGAGCACGAACCCACAGTCCATGCAGACTAATTCAGCGCATTCGTAATCACGCATAAGCCGTGTGCTGTTGCATTCAGGGCATACTTGAATTTTGGTTGGTTCTGTTTTTGGTGCAGCTTGTTCCTGACCCACTGTTACTTCTTCATGTAACTTGCTAGCTCTACTCATTAATTTTTGCTCCGTTTCGTTTTCGAGAGAAGCAAGTACAACGGTTTATTCAGTAATCTATCAGGTTCCCTAACGTTTGATTTTATTACGGCGTAAGGCGCTGTAACTGGGCCGATAAGATCGAAAACTTTGCCCACTACAGTCATGTTTTCGTCAACAACTTCAAAACCGATTTTCGGGGGATTTTCTGTTTGTATTACAAGATTTCGTGATGGAGTTACATTTGTAACTTTGCCCAACTTTTGCAAACGCAATTCCCCTCTCGAAAAGCATATAACCTGATCCTTAAAGCG